>JBJOKO010000047.1:0-11223 GCA_046046035.1 Bacteroidota bacterium
TAATGCATCGCTTTATCGCGAACGACTGCTTGCTGCGGTTTCGCAAAATTGGGTTTTTAGTGAAAAATTTTACAACACAACTTCTATCTATGGCAGTTGGACACAGAAGTACAATCCTTATGGAACTAGCAGTGCCTACAGCAGAAATGGTTTTAAGGATGAAGGCGCATTGGGAACAGGCACACGCTCGGTTTTTAAGCTGGATATTTTCGATACAGGAATTTGGAGATTGAGATCAACATTTGGTGGTGAGGTTCAATTCGAAAAGTTCGACGCTACAGAGCACACCAATGTAGGCGGAAAACCAGGTGATTTGAAGTATAAATATGACGTTGATTATCTGACTTTGCTTGGTTTTGTGGGAACAACATTGAGTTATAAGGATCGTGTATTTGTAGACTTATCAGCCAGTTCAAACAAGACAAATCACCAAATCACAGCACAAGGCTATCAAGGAATTCGGATTGATTCTAACGCTACGTGGGCTGCGCAATGGCTTCCAAGAATTTCTGCAACGTATCGTGTCTATAAAGAACTCTATTTGCTAGGCTCATTAAGTTATGGCAATTCAAATCCTACTGTTTTTGAGCAAATAGAAATTCAACAATACAGTTCCGCTACTGCCTTTGCTGAAAGCAAAAATTTGAAACCTGAAACTGGCATCAATCGTGAAGTAGGAGTGAGGTATTATATTTCGAATTTTAGTTTTGATTTCAGCGCTTATGATTTTGATTTGACCAATGCAATTCTGCCATACACTCAGCTAGGTTATTTCGAACCGACAGGAGCAGAAGAAGAGTTCACATTGTATAGCAACGCTGGTTCGGTCAAACAGCAAGGCATTGAAGGAACTGTGAATTATACGGTGAACCTTACTAATCAGAAAGTGCTCAGAACCCTGAATGTTTGGGTGGCTGGTCAATTGACAGATTATCGTTTTAATCATTACAAATTGGGTTCAGATGATTTTGAAGGCAAGGCTATTCCGGGCATGCCTAAAGCAACATTGTCTTCTGGTTTGGTTGCAGGTTTCTACAAGAACTTGGCTACATGGAGTGTTCAGCATTATTATGTAGATCGCACACCATTGAACAATAGCAATACAGATTGGTCGAGTTCATATCATTTATTGAATTCAAGAGTAGATTTCCGATTGCCATTTTTGGATGTGTTTCATTGGGGCATTGAAGGGATTTCTGTTTTTGTAGGGGCGAATAATATTTTGAATACAAAGTACACGTCCTTCCTACAGACCAACGCTGCTGCCCAACGCTACTACAACCCCAGCCCCCCCAGGAACTTCTTCGCGGGGATCACACTTGAAGTATGAAGTATGAAGTTTGAAGTTTGAAGGGTTTTTGAAGTATGAAGTATGAAGTATGAGGTGTTTTTGAAGTTTGAAGTATGAAGTGTGAAGTTTGAAGGAATGGTTGATATTTGATGGTTGACTTTTGATGTATTTTAATAAAAAGCTCGAAACGAAGTTTTCGGGCTTTTGTTTTTTTTTCACACTTCACACTTCACACTTCACACTTCAAACTTCAAACTTGCGCGCTTGCGCGCATCGCGGCGTATCTTCGCCATATGAACAAACGCATATTTATTACCGGGGCTAGTAGCGGCATTGGTGCGGCTACTGCACGATTGCTGCATGGAGCTGGGCATCATGTTTTTTTGGTGGCTCGAACAACAGATAAGTTAGAGGCATTAAAACATGAGTTGGGTGGTCACCGAGTATCTATTGCTACCTGCGATGTGACGGACTACAAAAATGTAGAAGCTGTTTTCAACATAGCTATTGAAGAAATGGGGGGAGTGGATGTGCTATTGAATAATGCAGGATTGGGATATTTTGATCCTGTTGTTCAAGGTAAGATTGAGGATTGGCATGAGATGTTTGATATCAATGTGAAAGGATTGCTCAATTGCATTCACGTTGGATTACCTCATTTGACAGAATCCAAAGGACACATCATCAATTTGGGATCTGTAGCCTCTCACAATGTATTTGCAAATAGTGGAGTTTATTGTGCTACAAAGCACGCTGTATTTGCAATTAGTGAGATGTTGAGAATTGAACTTCCTGATAAGATTAGAGTAACAACGATAAGCCCAGGCAGTGTGAATACCGCGTTTATCGATAATACCAAGAATGAGGCGTTATTGAAAGATTACAAGCCCTATTTCGCAGCTGGTATGACACCAGAATTAATTGCAGACACAATTAAGTACGCAATCGAAACTCCCGAAACAGCCGTAATCAGCGAGATCATAGTAAGGCCAAACCGCGCTCTGCGCTGAAAGCGCCGCGCGCAAGCGCGCATGGTTGAGGTTTGATGTCTGATGGTTGATGGAGATGGTTGAGGTTTGATGGAGATGGTTGAGGTTTGATGTTTGACTTTTGATGTATTATGAAATAAAAAGCCCTGAAAAACTATGTTTTTCAGGGCTTTTGCATTTTTTTCAAACTTCAAACTTCAAACTTCAAACTTCAAACTTCCAACTTGCCCGCAGGGCTAATTGAGGCAGTGCTTAAAGTCGGGGAAACCCCAAATTTGAGAGGTTAACTGAATGTTTTCGAACTTCTTTATATTGATTCGGACCTTACATTTCTTAAAAGGGGGAGTAAATTTACGTTTCATAAGTTAGGTGTTATTGGACATTGATACGCATATTATTGGCATAGGTTACAGAACAAAAAATCCGGATAAGGTGTTACCTTTGCAGCAAATATTTAAAAATCAAAGAAAATGGCAGTTTTGACTGGTAAAAAAGCCCCTTCATTTAAAGCTCCGGCTGTTACGAATGGTGGTACTGTAGTAAATGACTTCTCATTGGATCAATTCCTTGGCAAGAAGCATGTTGTATTCTTCTTTTACCCAAAAGATTTCACATTTGTATGTCCAACTGAATTGCATGCGTTCCAAGAGCGTCTTGCTGAATTCGAAGAGCGCAACGTAGCTGTTGTTGCTTGCTCAACAGATACAGAAGAAAGCCACTGGGGTTGGTTGCAAATGACCAAAGCTCAAGGTGGTATTCAAGGTATCACTTACCCAATCATCGCTGATACTTCAAAAACTATCTCTGACGCTTATGGCGTTTTAGCTGGTGAGTACACTTATGATGAAGAAGGTCGCCTTGTTTCTAACGGCGCAATGATCGCTTACCGTGGACTATTCCTTATCGACAAAGAAGGAACAGTTCAACACGCTGTAATCAACAACTTCCCACTAGGTCGCAGTGTAGATGAGACTCTCCGCATGGTAGACGCTCTTCAATTCTTCGAAGAAAACGGTGAAGTTTGTCCAGCAAACTGGTCTAAAGGTCAAGCTGGTCTTAAAGACACTCACGAAGGTGTAGCTGCTTACCTAGCAACGCACTAAGCCCGCGCGCAAGCGCGCAAGTTTGAAGTATGAGGTGTGAAGGGTTTTTGAAGTATGAAGTGTGAGGTGTGAAGTGTGAAGGAATGGTTGAGGTTTGATGTTTGACTTTTGATGCATTTTAATAAAAAGCCCTGAAAAACTTTGTTTTTCAGGGCTTTTGCATTTTTTTCAAACTTCAAACTTCAAACTTCAAACTTCAAACTTCAAACTTCAAACTTCAAACTTCAAACTTCAAACTTCACACTTGCGCGAAGCGCTTGCGGTAGTCGCCGGGAGTGATGCCTTCGATTTTTTTGAAGATTCTGGTGAAATAGTTTGGGTCGGAGAAGCCTGAAGCGAAGCAAATCTCTTTGATGGAAGTATTTCCTGAAGAGATCATCGCTTTGGCAATATTTATTTTCTCAATAAGAATGAGCTTGTTTGGGGAAATTCCAAATTCATTCGTGAATGCCCTATAAAACGATGACTTACTCATATAGGCCATTTTGCTCAATTGCTGAATATTCAACGTGTCTGTAGCGTTTTGGCGGATATATTCTATTACTGCTCTAAATCGTTCGTTGACGATTTTATTATCTGGTTTCAGGTTTGTGGCAGCGTTGAGATTTTGCAACCTCATTATTGAAAGAATCATTTCTTTCAATTTGATATCGACCATGATGTCTTTGAGCGGGTCGGTACCTGAGAATATCTTGATTAGTTTATTTCCTAGTAAAGCAATGTTTTCATCATTTTGAAGAAAAAGTTGATTGGGATTGAGCACCCATTCAGTATTGAATTCTTTTTCTTGAGCAAAATGCTCGTTGATGTAATCTACTTGTTTTTGTAAATATTCATTCTCAATAACCAGAGCAGTGCATTGTGTAGGAGATGCGTGATGAGCATCTGGAAAATCTATGACCATATCGGCAGTTGAAGGCAACATCAAAGTCTGTCCTGGAACATATTTGAAGTGATCGTCTGGTTGATGAATCACTTTGGTGCCTCGCAACATAGATGTAATAGTAAAGCCCTCAAAGCGGAGTTTGACATTTTCTGCTTTGGTGTGTGTTTCAAAAATATTGAACTCACATCTATTCAAAGAGAAGGTAGTCTTGTGCTCTACTTCGGTCTTGAGTTTACTCGGGTCTGTTAGCTTAAATTGTTCTAAGGTGAACATTCATCTGGTTGTTGGTAAACCAAATATATAGTAATCAATGGTGTGGTGTCATGACAAATGTCACTTTGGGAATTTTGTGCTATTCGAGGGGAAAGAATTGAAGATTGAATGGTGGTTAAGTGTTCACCTTGGCCGACATATAACCACAAAACAAACGACCAAATGGAAAATCTAGCGAAGAGACCTTCGTTTAAGGCGAAGTACGACAATTACATCGGAGGTAAATTTGTTCCTCCAGTTAAGGGTGAATATTTTGATAATGTATCACCGGTTGATGGCAAAGTGTTCACACAAGCTGCACGTTCTACTAAAGAAGACATCGAATTGGCTCTTGATGCGGCTCACGCGGCATTCCCAGCTTGGAGCAAATCAGCAGCGACTTATAGAAGCAATATTCTTTTGAAAGTAGCTCAGATTATTGAAGACAATCTTGAATATTTGGCTACAGTTGAAACTATTGATAATGGTAAGCCAATTCGCGAAACGCGTGCGGCAGATCTTCCATTGGTAGTGGATCATTTCCGCTATTTCGCTGGTGTTCTTCGTGCTGAAGAAGGAACAATTTCTGAGCATGATGAATTTACTGTGAGTATAAATCTACACGAACCACTAGGAGTAGTAGGTCAAATCATTCCTTGGAACTTCCCATTATTGATGGCAGCTTGGAAGATAGCTCCGGCTTTGGCTGCAGGTTGTTGCACAGTTGTGAAGCCAGCAGAACAAACGCCAACTTCATTGATGGTGCTTATGGAACTTATCGGTGAAGTATTGCCTGCGGGTGTATTGAATGTTGTTTCTGGTTTCGGTCTAGAAGCAGGAAAGCCATTGGCAACATCAACACGTATTAGCAAAGTAGCCTTTACAGGTGAGACTACTACTGGTCGTTTGATTATGCAGTATGCATCAGAGAATTTGATTCCAGTGACAATGGAGTTGGGCGGTAAGTCTCCAAACATTTTCTTTGAATCAGTTGCTGATCATGATGATGATTTCTTTGATAAAGCGGTTGAAGGTGCTGTATTGTTTGCTTTAAATCAAGGTGAAGTTTGTACATGTCCTTCACGTATTCTTGTTCATGAGAATATCTACGATAAATTCATGAGCCGTGTCATTGAGCGCACAAAAGCTATCAAGGCAGGTAATCCATTAGATGGTTCGGTGATGATCGGTGCACAGGCTTCTAATGACCAATACGAGAAGATTCTTTCTTATATCAAGATTGGTAAAGAAGAAGGAGCAGAAGTGCTATGTGGTGGAGACGCTGCGAAATTGAGCGGCGAAGCAGAAGGCGGATATTACATTCAGCCAACCATTTTGAAAGGACACAACAAAATGCGTGTATTCCAAGAAGAAATTTTTGGTCCAGTAGTTTGTGTGACCACTTTCAAAACTACAGAGGAAGCATTGGCTATTGCAAATGATACTTTATATGGATTGGGAGCGGGAGTTTGGACTCGTGATGCTCATGAAATGTATCAAGCGCCACGTGCGATTCAAGCAGGTCGTGTTTGGGTGAATTGTTATCATGCATATCCAGCACACGCACCATTTGGTGGATACAAGAAATCTGGTTTTGGTCGTGAAACCCACAAGATGATGTTGGGACATTATCGCCAGACTAAAAATATGCTTATCTCTTACAACAAGAGCAAGCTAGGTTTCTTTTAAGGGGTTTTTAAAAGAAAAAGAAAAGCCACTGGCAACGCCAGTGGCTTTTTTTAAATTGAACTATGGAAAAAATTAAGAGAATAGATGCTTCACCTGAGGCAATTGAAATGATCGATTCATTGAAAGGTCGTTTTGGAGATCTTGTTTTTCATCAAAGTGGAGGTTGCTGTGACGGCTCGGCCCCGATGTGTTTTGAAAAAGGAGATTTCAAAATGGGATATAGTGATGTATGTCTAGGAGAAGTGGAGGGATGCCAATTTTGGATGAGTGGAGATCAGTTTGAATATTGGAAGCATACTAAACTTACCTTGGATATTGTTGAAGGTAGGGGTTCAAGTTTTTCAATAGAGATTCCTACAGGCAAACGATTCATCATCAAGTCGCGACTTTTTACAGAAGAAGAGGCGAAGAATTTAGTAGACGTTTTCGGGATTTTGGATGTTTGATTTTTTATTTCTTATTTCTTATTTCTTATTTCTTATTTTTTATTTTTCACACTTCACACTTCACACTTCACACTTCACACTTCACACTTCACACTTCACACTTCAAACTTCACACTTCACACTTCACACTTCACACTTCACACTTCACACTTCACTTTTATGCGAGGCGCGTTTGAAAAGTTTGTAAATCTCAAACCAGATAACAAAGAGAAAACCAAGTCCAGCGCTAATAGCTAATTGAGCCAATGATATTTCTGTAAATAGAAAAAAATGATTCACTGGAGGATAGTATAACATCAATGAAGTAATCAAAACAGTTATGCTTATGATGAACAGTAGAAGATTGTTTCTGTTTTTGATTGTCGTAAAAATTGAAAAATAGAATGAACGATTGACTAATGTTAGGAAAATATTAGACGTTATCAAACACACATATACCATGGTTCTCGTCACGGCTTCATCATAATTCATATGTACCGCATATTGATAAAGACTCAAAGTTCCTGCGGTTATAAATAGTCCCTGAACAATGCTAAGTGTTAGTTCTTTGGTGTTAAAGAAAGTCGATGAAAATGGCCTTGGTTTTTGTTCCATAGTGTCCTTTTCCATTGGCTCATTTTCGTAGATTATGGAGCATGTAGGACCCATGATTAGTTCCAAGAAAATGACATGTATTGGAGAAAAAATATTTGGGTAGATCCAACCTAACATGAGTGGTGCAAGTACCGTTAATATGATCGGAATATGAATCGAGATGATGTATTGGATGGCTTTTTTGAGATTTACATAGATTCTTCTGCCCATGGCGATCGCATCAACCATCTTAGATAAATCATCGTCTGTGAGTACGAGTGATGCTGAGTCTTTGGCAATTTCGGAACCTGCGGATCCCATTGCTATTCCAATATGCGCAGCTTTTAGTGCGGGGCCATCATTGACGCCATCACCGGTCATTGCAACTATTTGTCCTGAAGCTTTTAATGCATTGATGATTCTAAGCTTGGCCTCAGGGAACATCCTGCTGAAGATAGAGGTTTCTAAGACCGTTTTTTGTATTTCAGCATCTGTCACATTCATTAATTGATCGCCAGTAAGACTCTTTCCTTCGGCTTTAAAGCCAACCTGAGAGGCTATTGCAGCAGTTGTTTGTGCATTGTCACCAGTTATGATTTTTATTTGAATCCCGGCTTTGTAAAACGATTTGAAGACGTCTGCAATGTTTGATTTTGGAGGGTCATAAAAGGCAACTAATCCAAGGAAGTTAAATTTGAATTCTTGTTGAGTTTCTGGAAAATTGGTGTTTTCAAAATTTGCTTCACCAACTCCAAGTACTCTATATCCTTTATTGGCCATTTCTTCCAATGCCAATTCTACCTGTTTAATGTCACTAGGGCTCAGGTGCGAAACCTTCATCATAGCCTCAGGAGACCCTTTGGCAGCGATGATGTATTTGTTTTCTTTGTTCTTGAAAATATGCGTCATCATTGGCGGAATGCCACTCAAAGCGTATTCATGAGCCATTTCGAATTCCTTCCTTTGATCTATTGTTGTATTCTCTTCATAGGCACGATGAATGGCTATTTCCATTTGATCAAATGGAGCTTGTTCACTCGCCCACATGGCGATATTTAGTAGCTCTTCTTCTTCAGGTGAATTGGATTTAGTGAAATCGATTATTTCATTTTTTTTGAAAAGAAATAATTGCGCGATACTCATCTTGTTTTGAGTGATTGTTCCTGTCTTGTCTAAGCAAATAACACTAGCACTGCCAAGTGTTTCAACAGTTTTCATTTGTTTGACTAATACCCCCATCTTCATCATTCGCCAGGCTCCTAAGGCCATGAATGTTGAGAAGGCAACCGGTATTTCTTCAGGAAGAATGCTCATAGCTAGTGTAAGAGCTTGGAGCAAACTTCCGAGGATATCATGTGATTTTAGAAAATTCAATGTCCAGAAAAGAACAAAAACAATTGCTCCAGCGATGACAAGTTTTTTTACAAAATCGTTTATCTTAATTTCAAGTGGAGTCTTTTCTTCAGGAATATCTTCAAGACTTTTTCCAATAATGCCAAGTTTAGTTTGATTGCCAATCGCTGTTATTTCAATCGTAGCAGATCCGCTCGATACCGTTGATCCGGAGTAAACGATAGGTGATTCAGATGTTTCGTTTTTTGATACAGCCAATGACTCACCTGTGAGAATGGATTCATTTACTGTAAAATCATTCGCTTGAAGTATTCTTCCGTCGGCGGAGATGGAGGTCCCTTCTTCAATTACTACAATATCACCCACCACTAGTTCTATACTCGGTATTTCAGTGATTTGACTGTTGCGAATTACTTTACAAAGTGGGTTGGTTAGTTTTTGAAGTTGTGCTATAGCATTTCTGCTTCTCGAATCTTGGTATAGAGATATTGCCGAAACAAGGAGAATGGAGGATGCTAAAAAAATAGCGTCACCAACTTTCCCAGAAAAGAAATAGAGTAGGGAGGCTGTAAGGAGTAGGATAATCATCGGCTCTTTAAGAATCCCAATGATGGCGGCTAGAGTAGCATTTCTTTTTTTTCCTAAAATCTTATTTTCTCCGAATCTTGCTCTTGATTCAGTAACTTGTTGATCGCTCAGACCAGAGATATTCTTTTTTTCTTCGAGCAAGCTATTTTCTTTTCTGTGAATGTACGATGTATTAAAGATAATGGCTTTTGTTTTTCTTCATTATTATATGTATTTGTAGCAATATTTAGTGATTGCCATTTTTTATTTTACGATCTAGGTTTGACGAAAAATAAATATATGTATTTCAGATTTTTACTTTTCTCAATTTTACTGATCAATTTAGAATCTACAGCTCAATTAAACGGATTATGGCGCGCTGGAGCTGATTTCGACGCGTTTGATGACAAGCACTGCTATGAAATGCCGAATGGAAATTTGCTAGTAGCAAGAATGGATTCTTATAATGGGATTGGAGATGGAAATGACCTAGTTATTTGTTTTAATCCGGATGGAGAAGAGCTATGGTCATATGGTAATGTAACTAGCGAGAATGTAACGTTTAGTAATTACGTGGATATTGATTTTGATAGTAATAGCAATGTTTATTTGTCAGGAACCTATTTTCCTTGGGATGCTTCTTATCCTAAATCTCAAGTGACAAAACTTTCTGCCAATGGAGAGTTTTTGTGGGTTACTGATTTTACGCAACAGTCTGATTGGTCTGAAAATGCTTTTGAAATCGAGGTTACAGAGGATGATCGCATTTTTCTTCTTGCGCAATTGTACTATGAACCAATTTCAACTCTAAGCACTTATTTTGTCGAAATCGATTCGAATGGGGATGTTTTGACAATGATTCCAGATCCTGAATACCAAATCGGAAGCGGTACTTTAATAGATTTCAACGATGGATTTTTGTATGTGATGAATTCAACATTTATTACAAAATTGGATTATGATGGTGAAGTTGTATGGATCACAGAATTTGAATTTGGAGAACAATATGCATCAGGTTTCACTTATGAAGGTGCTAAGAAATTGGTGCAATACAAGGATGGGAAGATTTATGCTTGTCTCGGATTAAACGATGTAAATACAAATAACCTCTATGTTGGTATTGCCGTTGTTACAACTAATGGAAGCTTAGAGCAATCCATTGATTATTCGATATTGCCGGATTTGGCGGGGCTTTATTACACTTATCCAATGTATTTGAACATTGATTCGGATAATAACTTATACGCTACCGGAACAATCTTTTATGGAGAAGGTGGTATCGTGAGAAATGAAATGGAAGAAACAGGAGCAAATCGCGGCGGCAAAGGCGGAAATACTTACAGTGGAACATTCGTAGTGAAGATAGGATCTGATTTTCAGCAACAATGGGTGTCAACTTATTTAGAAGATGAAATTGATGGTGTTCATTATCCTTTCGGAACATTTATGAATAATGATAATGTGGCTGTAGTTTATAGCAAGGTGCTTTTTGAATCTAATGTGCAAAAGGTTGTTCAGTACGATTCAGTTAACGGCTCAATTTCATGGGAGCACTTAGAAACGAATACAGATGTATTCCAAACAAGCATTGTTGGTTCGAGTTTACTTTCTTCCACAGGTGATCTATACACTTGTGGTTCTGGATATAGTGTGGTTGATTTTGAGAATGTTTCTGGAATCTACTTGTACAAGTATGCAATCGATGGTGTGGGTATTTCTGAGAACTTGGAAAATTCAACTATTCAAGTTTATCCAAATCCCGCAAACAATCAAGTAGTTATTTCAGGATTAGAACTGGGAAGTTATTTAAGGGTTTATGATGCTGTTGGACAGCTTTGCTACAGTGAGAGAATGACATCATCACAAACGATGCTTGATGTTCAATCATGGTCAGCAGGGATCTATCAGATTAATATAGTTGGTACTTCAATCGAAACTTTGACTTTGGTTAAGAATTAGTCTGAATGTTTATTTAGAATTGAAACAAAAAAACACCGCCACTGGCGGTGTTTTTTGTTTTAAAAAGGATATGAAAATACTATTTCAAAATCTCAATTTTATGTGTATAAACTTG
>JBJOKO010000048.1:0-11221 GCA_046046035.1 Bacteroidota bacterium
AGTGCAACTATGTTTGGCACTAGGTGGATATGTCAAATCTTGCAATGTGCTGCCTGGTCAATACATTGAAAAAGGAGCAACTCTTGCAACGATTGAAAACGAGGCATTCATTCAATTACAACAAGATTATTTGACAACAATGAGTAATTTGACTTTAGCTGAAAAAGATTACAACCGTCAAAAATCATTGAATACCGAAAAAGCTACAAGCGATAAAATCGCAGATGAAGCAAAAAACCGATTTGAGAGCCAACGTATAGCAGCTCAATCACTCAGAGAGAAATTACTATTGGTTGGCATTTCTCCTGATAATGTAAATGAAAAAACAATATCACGAAGTGTAGCACTGCGAGCGCCATTCAGCGGCAATATCACCGTTATGAATATTGTCCCCGGCCGACTAATGCGCCCTGAAGATGTATTATTTGAAATGAAAAACAACGCTCATCTCACAGCAAGTCTTCAATTTTTTGAAAAGGATCTTTCGCTTCTTCAAGAAAATTTAGAAATCGATTTATTTACCAACACCAATCCTGATCTCAAAATCAAGGGCAAGATCATTTCTATTAATCGAAACTTCAATGAAAGCGGAGCTAGCGAGTTGTACTGCTCAATTACTGGAGCACCTAAAGATTGGGTTTCTGGAATGTACATAAATGGGATCCTCCAAGCCGTTTCTCCTGTCGGAATCGCTGTACCAATGGCAAGTGTGGTGCGCTGGGAAGGAAAGAACTACATTTTTGAGGCTAAACCCGACAATACATACGAAATGCTCGAGGTAACAACCCGTGATATCAACGATAAATTCGTTGAACTTATGGTAAACCCAGATTTCACGGGCAAAAAGATCGTTTCAGAGGGGGCTTACACCTTGTTGATGAAAATGAAGAACACAGCCGAAGAATAGTTGGCAGTTCGCGTAATAATCAGCAAATTCGCGACAATAATAAAAGGACATGAAAGCATTGCAGAATTACGCTCTTGGCCAGTGGACATCTGGCGCAGGAGAAGGCAAACAACTTTTCGACGCAGTAAGTGGCGATATCATAACAACAGCTAGTTCTGTTGGGTTAGATTTTGGAGCTATGCTCGATTATGGCCGCAGAACTGGCGGTCCGGCTCTTAGAAAATTGACTTTTCAAGAACGTGGTCGAATGCTTAAGGCTCTTGCTATGTTTCTTTCTGAAAGAAAAGCAGCCTATTATGAGCTGAGTTATCGCACTGGTGCAACTAAAATAGACAGTTGGATAGATATCGATGGAGGTATTGGAAACCTATATGCATACGCAAGTTTGCGCAGACAATTTCCAAACGAAACATATTATGTGGACGGTGAAACTGCCAAACTTTCAAAGGGTGGCACTTTCATCGGACACCACATTATGGTTCCAAAAGAAGGAGTGGCTATTCACATCAACGCATTCAACTTCCCAATTTGGGGTATGCTTGAAAAAATCGCGGTTAACCTACTCGCTGGTGTGCCAGCAGTAGTAAAACCTGCAACCATTACTTCTTACCTTACCGAAGCGGTAACCCGCGATATCATTGCCTCAGGAATTCTTCCTGAAGGTTCATTGCAATTGATTTGCGGAAGCGCAGAAGGAATTCTAGATCATGTCATGTCTCAGGATGTGGTAACATTTACAGGAAGCGCTTCAACAGGTAAAGCTCTTAAGCGTCACGCTCGACTAGTCGATGAAGCGGTTCCATTCAACATGGAAGCCGATTCATTAAATGCTTGCGTACTCGGCGAAGACGCTGCTCCGGGCACCGAAGAATTTGACGCATTCATCAAAGAAATAAGAAAAGAAGTTACCGTAAAATGTGGTCAAAAATGTACCGCCATTCGACGCGTAATTGTTCCTGAAAAATATATTGAAGATGTTCAAATAGCATTGGGGCAAGCTTTCAGCAAAACTGTAATCGGCGATCCTAGAAACGAATCTGTTCGTATGGGAGCACTTGCAGGAATGTCGCAACGAATAGATGTTCTGGACAAACTAAGTCAACTCACTGCTCAGTCTGAAATCGTTTACGGCAATGCAGAAGGCATCAATCTAATCGATGCTGAATATTCGAAAGGCGCATTCATGTCGCCAATACTTCTTCTCAATAAAGATCCATTTAAGAATTTGGCATCTCACGAGGTAGAAGCGTTCGGACCAATCACCACGTTGATGCCTTACAAGACTTTGGACGATGCTATTGCATTGACTAAACTCGGAAAAGGATCACTCGTTTGCAGCATTGTTACTTACGATAAAAAAATTGCTCGCGACTTTACAATCGGAGCAGCTTCATATCACGGTCGTATTCACATTCTCAATCGCGAAAGCGCTAAAGAAAGCACCGGTCACGGTTCTCCTATGCCATTGCTTGTTCATGGTGGACCAGGACGTGCGGGCGGTGGTGAAGAAATGGGCGGTAAGCGCGGTGTAATGCACTATTTGCAGCGCACAGCTATCCAAGGCTCTCCTTCATTCATTACTGCTGTTACCAACGTTTATCAATACGGTGCTGAACAACCTGAGGCGCAACCTCACGTATTCAGAAAACATTTCGAAGAACTTGTAATTGGAGAAACTGTTTTCACTCATAAGCACACAGTAACGGATGCTGACATTGTGAATTTTGCAAATGTATCAGGTGATAATTTCTATGCTCACATGGATGCCACATCGCTTGAAGGTACCATCTTCGAAAGACGAGTGGCTCATGGATATTTTGTCCTTTCCAAAGCAGCTGGTTTATTCGTTGACCCAAAAAAAGGTCCAGTACTTCTGAATTACGGACTCGATGAAGCTCGTTTTGTAAAACCTGTTTATCCAGGAATGACAATCGGAGTAAGATTTACGGTTAAAGAAAAAGTAGATCAAGAGAAAAGATCTCCTGAAGATATTTCCAAAGGCATCGTAAAATTCTTGGTCGACGTTTATGATGAAACAGGTGAAACAGTAGCGTTGGCAACTATTCTCACAATGGTAAAAAAATTAGATCAGAATTAATGCTCAAATCTATCGCAGCAGTTGCTGCCTTGTTACTCCTCTCCTTTTGCAGTTTTGGGCAACTCAGCCCTGACTCTGTTTTTGCTAAACAAAAATTGATCGATGATATCTATTCATTGAAAAAAACAATATTAGATAGTCATCCCAATCCTTTTGCCTTCTGCACAAAAGATGAATTCAATAAAGAATTTACTTCCGCAGTAGAACAGATCAAGACTGATATGCCTCTTGGAGAATACGTAGTCATCGTTTCACAAGTATTGAATGTTCTTCGTGATTCACACACTGGATTAGATTTCTATCACATTCAGAAAATGCAAGTGAATCATGGGAAGGGCTTTATTCCATTGCGAATGCATAGTTCTAATGGAGAAATTTTCGTCGAATTAGACCGCGATAAATTGATTCCAAATGGAAGTAGAATACTGTGCATTGACAATGCAGATGTTTCGAAACTTTACGTCGAAGCATTGAAATATGCTAACATAGAAGGAAACGCAACAACAGGGCAACGCCGTATTGCTGATGCCGTTTTTCCTTTTGTAGTTGGACTCTATCACCCTATGCCAGATTCAGTCAATATTGATTTCGAAAGATTCGGATCAGACTCGATAGAACATGTGGTATACCCGCTTTACAAAAAAACCAAATGGGAAGAAAGACAAAAGCAACTTTCAAAAACAGAATTTGACAGACAACAAAGCCTATCCTTTTATCGACATGATAGCGTGGCTGTTTTAAAAGTTGGAACATTTGCACCATCAGATCGCAACAAGTACAAAAAATTTCTGACAAAAGCTTTCGAAGAAATTAATACGCGGAACGTTCAAACGCTTGCAATTGACATCAGAGATAATTCCGGAGGACAAAGCAGCAACGTTGAGCTTCTTTATTCATTTTTGAATGTAGATGGTCATAACACTCCTACGAATATTATCGCCAAGAGTAGCAAGCTAGCGAAGAGTAGAAATAAAAATTTACAGAAAGGCTTCTCTCGATTTATTCTGAAAGTTTTCTTTAAAGATGATGAAGACGTGCAGGGATTTTTAGAATGGAGTTCACTCCCTCTTGGAGAAATGGATACCTTGTATTTCAATAAACCAACTGTTCAAAATGAAGAATTGGTCTACACTGGAAAATGTGTGTTATTCATTAATGGTCTTACTGCAAGCGCAGGCGTCGATTTCACACATGCCTTTTTAGAAGAAAAAAGAGGAGATATCCTCGGCGAACCTTGTCTTGGCCCTGTGACCGGAACTTTTGGAAATCCTGCATTGTATTCATTGCCAAATACGAAATTGAGTGTGTCTATTTCTACGATTAGATATAACTACGACAACACATTTTTGTACGAAGCAAAACCAATAAAACCGACTATTCCGATTGATCTATTGCCAGTGAATCTTTCGAATGGCACTGATCCCTACATTCAATATCTATTGAATCATCTCAAAGAGTTTAAATGAAAAATTTCATTACACTAATATTTCTTATTTGTATTAGTCTGAATAGCATTGGACAAAATGTCGATGCAGATAAATATGTTCGACTCATTCAAAACCCTAGCAGTGATACCGTTGTTTCCTTTGGTAGAAACCTATTTGAAACAGGACGAATTTCTTCTGCACTTTTTCTTTTAGAGAAATCTTCTAGCAACGAAGCTGCAGTGCTAAAGGAGAATATAAATCTATTCCTCGCTGGTGAACCTTTCACTCTATCTTCCGAGTATAGCACCTTTGTTGAGCAATACCAGAAACACATCGATCAGGTACGTTCTACGAAAAACAAGAAAATCAAAAAGGCAATCCTCGATTCATTAACTAATCTGCAGCCTGAGAACATTTATGAGAAACTAGCGCACGTGGATGCATGTGTTGAGATTTCTTTGATGCTTTTCAATAAAAAAATAGCAGAACAAGCGATAGAAAAAACAAAGACAAGTCTTGAAGGCACTGTCGAATTAACGGTGCGAGCATTTATTTTTAATCAATTGATAAGTGCATCAACCAAGGCAAAAAATCCAAAGTTGGTCAATGCATACAAAATCGAATTAGAAAATATCCGCAATGAAATCAAGCAAGTCGATTCTGCTTTTCAAAAGGAAATAATTCTTTCAGCAACGACAAAAAAAGAAGCTCCGAAAGTTGAAGCTCCTGCGGCGGAAATTCCAAAATCGAATTCGAATCTTATTATAACAATAATTCTAGGTGCGGTAATTCTAATTCTATTAGTTATTCTTTTTCTTAGTCATTCATCTAAAATGAAGAAATTAAGTTCATCTGAATCTACCATTAAAGAACTTAAAGACAGGTTGATGCATGATACGGATATACAAAACCAAAGTATTCGTCATCATGAAACACAACTTTTGGAGGCTCGAAATAGAATTATTTCTTTGGAATCCAATAATAGTAGTTTAATAAAGCAATATTCGGGCAATTTGGAGTTGATCGACCAACAAATATCTGAATATCAATCTGATCTGAAGTTAGCGGTTGATAAGGCAACCAGAGAAAATAGCGTTCAAAACATGATGGAGCTAAACAACATTTTAACGAGAAACTCTCAAAAATTGAGAGAAAACATAAAATCACTACGTGTTTAGTCGTAGTTGTTATTACATTAGCACCGCTCGATTGTTTAGGTAATTATTTAACTCGCTACATGATCCCTCTTCCATCTGTTCAGGAAACAGAAAGATTAGATTCATTAAAAAGGTATCATATCCTTGATACGCAACCAGAATTGCAGTACGATGAAATCACTGCATTGGCTGCGAGTATTTGCGACACACCTATTGCACTTATTACTTTAGTAGATAAAAGCCGTCAGTGGTTTAAATCAGTTCATGGTTTAAGCATCACCGAAACCGATCGTGAATTTTCATTTTGTTCCGTTGCAATTGAAACTCCTGAGAAGCCCTTATTTATAAATGAAATCGATGAAAACAGTCGTTTTTGTGCGAATCCATTTGTAATTGGAGAGCCATTCGTCAAAAGTTATTTCGGAGTTCCAATTATCTCACTTGAAGGACTTCCATTAGGAACACTCTGTGTGGTAGATAGCAAACCTCGCGAGCTCACGGAGATGCAAATAAATGCTCTAAAAATTCTCGCAAATCAAGCTTCAAAATTTCTTGACTTACACAGAACAAGAATTGAATTAAACTATGCACTTCGAGAATCAGAAGTTCGTAATTCCGAATTGGAACGTTTTGCTCATGTAACAGCGCATGATTTGAAATCACCGCTCAATAACATGACGATGATTACAAAAATTCTGGCTTCCGATTTTTCAAAAGACATGTCTTCAGAAGCACTTGAATTAGTGGCCTTGATCAATAAAACATCCCTATCACTTCGTGAGATGATTGATGGAATATTGGTTCAAGCGAAAGATAATCATGCGTTGAAATCAAGTAAACAAGCCTTCAATCTCGATGTAATGTTGAAAGACATAATTCGCGGACTTGACAAGCCAGACAATTGCCAATTTATTCTTCCTGATAAAACACATTGGATAACTGCTAATAAAACAGCCCTCTATCAAATATTCTCCAATCTTATTTCAAACGCTTTGAAATACAACAGGTCAGAGATTGTAGAAATAAAAATAGACTTTGTACAGGACACGAAGAATTTCCATTTTGATGTTGTAGACAATGGGACAGGAATTTCAGAAGAATTACTAAGCACCATCTTCGATATTTTTCAAACTGGAAATACAGAAGATCGATTTGGTAATTTAGGTACTGGTGTTGGGCTTAGCACTGTTAAGAGATTAATTGATCGTGTAAGCGGAAACATTTCCATTGAGTCCAAAATCGGGGAAGGCACCACAGTGCATTTCTCTATTCCAAGATAATTTTATAGAATCCCTTTTTTGAGGTATTGCCGAAGAAACCTTCGCGGCGAATATTTGCATTGTTAGATTCATTCTAAATAATGCTCAAATGACCTCATTCAAAAAAGCTGTAACTCTTAGCTTTTCATTTACCATCCTATTCTCCATCTTATCCAACAATGCATCCACGCAAGTGCTAACTCGCGAAGACTCCCTGAATGCAAATCTCATTGCGAAAGACAGAACAACAGTTATTTCCGGATACGGTGAAGCCCGAGTTCAACGTGATAATAGGTATCAAACAGCTACAGCAGATCTAACACGAAACGTACTTTTTGTAGGACACAAGTTCAGCAACTCCATTTCCTTTTTCTCTGAAATGGAATTAGAACATGGATTTGTTGCGGCTGGTGAAGAAGGGCAAGACAGTCAAGCTGAACTGAGCATGGAACAACTTTTCCTAAAATTCAATATTACACCCAATCACTATTTTACAGCGGGTCTCTTCATTCCGAGGATGGGAATAATCAATGAAAATCATCTTCCAACAACTTTCAACGGAAACGATAGACCATTTGTAGAGCAACTTGTGTTGCCTTCAACATGGAGAGAAATCGGAATTGGATTCTATGGAATATCGAATAAAATCAATGGACTAAACTATTCCTTCAGCATAGTAAATGGATTGAACTCTGCAAACTTTGAAATGGGAACGGGCATTCGAGATGGTCGCGGTTTGGGTAATCAAGCCACAGCGAGTAACATCGCGATTCATGCTGCAGCACTTGAATACATTGGCAATTGGCGTATTCAGGGAAGTTACTATTTCGGAGGAAGCGCAGGTCTCACAAAACGCGAAGCAGATAGTCTCCAATTAAGTTATGGTAGTTTCGGAACACCAGTACAACTCGGTGAAATCAACGTGCAGTATCTGAATAAAGGACTAACATTTAAAACCCTTGCAACCTGGGTGAATGTGGTAGATGCACAACAAATAAATCGAGCTTATGCAAGCAATACACCTGAGCAAATGGCAGGAGCATACGCAGAAGTTGGTTATAATATTCTTAGTAAAAACGCAAAATACTCGGATAAAAATCTAACCCTTTTCGCACGCTATGAGTGGATGGACATGGATTTGAAAGTAGCGTCGAACGGCATCGAAAATGAAGAACTCAACAAACAATTTCTTATCGCAGGAATATCCTACCATCCAGTGCGAGGAGTAGTAATTAAAGCTGACTTTGGACAAGCAATCACAGGCGAGCGCAATGAATCCCTAGTGGTGACGCCGTTTCCTAATGCATTGCCATTTTACACGCACAACTCGTTTTTCAATCTTGGAGTTGGATACAGCTTTTAAAATGGAAAGAAAAGAATTTATAAAAACAGGTTGTGCATTCTGCGCAGGTGCACTGCTCTTTGGAGCCATGACATCACTCGGAAGTTGCACTTCAGCTTTGGCTGTTACAAAAACGGTTTCGAATAATACGATAACAATACTACCAAGTGATTTTCTAGAATCCAAAACGCTCATTGTAAAAACGAATTCACTTCCTTTTTACTTGTTATGTATTCGAGTTTCAGATTCAGAATACCGCACATTAGAAATGAAATGCAGTCATCAAGATCAGCCATTAAATTTTACAGGAGAAAAACTACAATGCAGTTCACACGGCAGTGCTTTCGACTTAGAAGGAAACGTTCTAATTGCCCCTGCCAATGAGCCTCTCAGAAAATTTATCACAGAGAAAACAAACAACGAAATCATCATTCATCTAAAATAAAATACAATGCGTTACACCATCCTCACTATAGTTATTCTTTCTGCTTTTCTTTCATCTTGTAAAAAAGATCCTGAGACAACAGAAGAAATTATCTCAACAGATCTTCAACGCGAAATTCTTGAAGAATTTACATCCAATGTAGCAGTAGATATCTACACAGAACTTGCATTGCACACAGTTACATTGGATGAAAATATTTTACTTCTTGTAAGTGAAACATCAGAAATCAATTTAAACAATTGCAGACAAAATTGGAAAGACGCACGCTTGGCTTGGGAGCGTTCAGAAGCTTTCCTATTCGGACCTGTAGCAACAGAGAATATAGATCCACGTATTGATACGTGGCCTGTAAATTTTCAGGATTTAGAAGGAGAACTTGCTTCTTCAAATGCATTCACTGCAGAATATATTGATGGACTGCAAGACGCTCTTAAAGGATTTCACCCCATTGAATATTTGTTATTTGGACAAGACGGAAACAAAACCGCATCAGAGTTCACAACACGTGAATTAGAATATTTGGCTGCGCTATCAACAAATCTGAGAGAGCTTACATCGCAGCTATCACTCGGCTGGACGAGCGGAGACACTAACTATTCTTCATCATTCGCTCAAGCCGGCAACGGTAGCGGCGTTTATTCTACAAAGCTTTCTGCTTATGAAGAAATGGTGAATGCCATGATTGGTATTTGTGATGAAGTGGCCAATGGAAAAATTGGTGAGCCTTTCTTGTTACAAGATCCAACTTTGGAAGAGTCTCCATTCTCCGCAAATTCTATTACCGATTTCACCAATAATATTAAAGGAGTTGGAACAGTTTATCTCGGGAAGTACAACGCTGATGGCCTCGGCATCGAAGATTTTGTTCGTGAACATAACCTCTCTCTTGATGCACAAATCAAACAAGAATTAGCACAATGTGAAGCCGCATTAATCAATATCACTATGCCTTTTGGCGAGGCTATCACTTCACAGCAAGTGCAAGTGCAGGCCGCAATTGACGCCATTAATCAATTGGCATCAACTTTAGAAACAGACTTGCTTCCATTGGTTCAATTACACATCGACTAAATTATCATGCGAATAGTTCTCCCTGCTATATCATTCATCATTGTCATTATTGTATCAATGAATTCTTGTCGTCAACCAGAGGATTGGAATGACACCACGTCAAATGATGAGTGGTATAGCGGCGGACAACAAACAGTTTTCATCACAGGAGCTGGGGCTTACTCCTCAGCCTTTCCTGTGATGTCGCCAAGAAATGAATTCGTGCATGAAGTAGGCGACATCGCTTTTGAGCAAACCTTCGTGAGTGGCGGCATTCATAATCCAGGATTAGGTCCAGTTTATAATAGTGTAAGCTGCACCTCTTGTCACATAGCAGATGGACGAGGCACTCCTGTTGGTCCCGGAACCAACATTGTTTCATTATTAATCAGATTGAGTATTGATGGACAAGATCCTCATGGCGGTCCGTTAGGTATTCCCGGCTTTGGTGGACAGCTTCAACAAAATTCAATATTCGGAACAACGGCGGAAGCTGATTTGGCGATTATTTATTCCAATCAAAATGGTCATTATCCCGATGGAACAGAGTATGAATTAAGAAGTCCTTCTTACATCATCAGCAATGCTTACACTTCATTGCCGAGTAGCTTTATGTATTCGCCGCGTATTGCTCCTCCTGTATTTGGACTTGGATTATTGGAGGCCGTTTCAGAATCAAGTGTTTTGGAATATGAGGATGAATTTGATTCGGATAATAATGGAATAAGCGGAAAAGCAAATTATACTTGGGACATTCAAAAACAACAAATGGTGTTGGGACGATTCGGCTGGAAAGCCGCTGCCCCCAGTGTTTTGCAACAATCCGCAGGTGCGTATAATGAAGATATGGGGATTACTTCATTTCTATTTCCCTATGAAAGTTCCTTCAACACACCACTCAATTTAGACAATCAACCAGAACCTGAAATAAGCGACAGTTTGCTTTATGCAGTTGCACATTATGTGGTGACATTGGCCGTACCCGCGCGAAGAGATGTTGATGATGTTCAAGTTCAGCAAGGGAAAAAACTATTTTTTGAAATTGGTTGCGAATCATGTCATCGTTCGGAAATGAGGACTGCAGTGAATGTTGCTTTTCCTGAATTATCCAATCAGCGCATCTTTCCATATAGTGATATGTTGCTTCATGATATGGGTGAATTGCTTGCCGATCATCGTCCAGATAATCTTGCGTCGGGTTATGAGTGGCGCACACCACCGCTTTGGGGAATTGGTTTAACAGAAGTGGTCAATGGGCATCAAAATTTTCTGCATGATGGTCGCGCACGCAGTTTTGAAGAAGCTATATTATGGCATGGAGGTGAAGCAGAGTCGACTACAAATCGATTTAAGAATTTGAGTTCTGCAGAAAGAGCTTCGATTATTCGTTTTTTAGAATCTTTATAAAACCAAAAACCCCACTCGTTTGCGGGGTTGTAGGCTCTTGATTACTTAAATAACTAATGATCGCTTAGAGTTTCGGATGTTGTCCTTATTCTCTAGAAGAAAATATCCCTACTCCCTTCTATTCAAATT
>JBJOKO010000049.1:0-11146 GCA_046046035.1 Bacteroidota bacterium
CATTCTTGAACGCTGCAGATCCCATTATTCCTGGTTATGGAACTTGGAGTATCCTCTCTGGTTCTCCTACCGCATCATTCGCAAATGTGAATGATCCAAACAGTGAAATCACCGGATTGACAGTTGGTGAAACTGTTCTTCTGTGGACAGTTTACAATGGACCATGCGATAACACAGGTTCATTCGATCTAGTTTCGATTTTCATTTTCGAATCAACACAACTTGATGCTGATGCTGGTGAAGATCAAAATATTTGTACTCCACAATCCACTGCAAACCTTGAAGGAAATAGTGTAACATTCCCAGCTGTTGGAACTTGGGTACTTCAATCAGGTGCTGGAACCATAGTAGATCCGAATGATCCAAATTCATTGGTTACAGACCTTGAAGTAGGCGCCAACGTATTCTGTTGGACAATTGATAATGGTCCTTGTGGAACAACAACAGATTGCATTACAATCAACGTTTACGATGAGGAACAACCAGCCGCAAATGCTGGCGATGATCAAGAATTCTGTTTGCCAACGAATTCAACAACACTATTCGGTTCAGCAATTGTCGGTTCATCTATCGGTCAATGGTCTGTAATAGCGGGTGGTGGAACTATAATGGATATTTCATCACCAACGCCTGATGTATTGTTCTTACCGCAAGGTGAAAACATCTTCAGATGGACAGTAGACAACGGAAGTTGTGGTACTACAATGGATGAAGTTTCTGTATTCATTTATAACAATGATGCTCCAGAAGCTGATGCGGGTGAAGATGTTTCATTCTGTACACCAGTTTCAACATACATCATGGATGCAAATACTCCTGAAACACCAGGTGTAGGAACATGGGAAATTGTTTCTGGTCCAAACTTCACAAGTACAGGAACAATAGATGATGTAAACAATCCAAATGCGAACATCAGCGGTCTTGTTGTCGGAGAGAATGTATTCTCTTGGACAATTTATAATGGTCCTTGTGAGCAGCCAACCGTCGATCTTATTTCCATTTTCATCTATGATGAAAACTTGGAAGATGCTAACGCTGGTGAAGATCAAGAAATCTGCTTGCCACAAACCGCAGTCAATATGACCGCGAACGCGCCTGTATTCCCTGCATTCGGTGAATGGACGTTGATACAAGGTGGAGGAGATATCGCTGATATCAATGATCCACTTACTCTAGTTTCTAATCTTCCTGTTGGTGAAAATATTTTCCAATGGACATTCAATAACGGACCTTGCGACGATGCAATTACAAGTGATCTTGTAAGCATATTCGTATTCGATCCAGATGCGGCAGAAGCTAACGCTGGTCAAGACCAATCATTCTGTGAGCCTGTATCGAGCACTAATCTAAGTGCAACAACTCCAGATGTACCTGGTGTTGGAACATGGACACTAGTTGGTGGAACAGGAACAATCGCTGATGTGAATGATCCGAATACATTGATAACAGATTTGACTGTTGGTGAAAACTGTTTCTTATGGACAGTTTACAACGGTCCATGTGAAGACCCAACAGAAGATGTAATGTGTATTTACATTTATCCTTCAGATCAACAACCAGCAAATGCTGGTGCTGATCAAGAGATGTGTACTCCAAATACGGACACTCAAATGTCTGCCAACGCAGCAACATATCCTGCAATTGGTTCATGGACACTTATCTCTGGTTCGGGTGATATCGAAGACATCTTCGATCCAAACTCTGTGATTACAAATCTTGGAGAGGGTGTCAACGAATTCATGTGGGCAATAGACAATGGCTCGTGCGACAATCCTTTGAGCACAGATATTGTGACCTTAAGTGTATTTAACAATGAAATGGAGCCTGCAAACGCGGGAGAAGACCAAGAATTGTGCTTGCCTCAAAACAGCACTACTGTAGTTGGAAGTGAAATTATTGCAGCTGCAACTGGAGTGTGGTACAATATCGACGGTGGTGGAAATATCGCTGATCCTACTTCTCCAACAACAAGTATTACTGATCTTCCAATTGGAAATAACGTATTTGTTTGGAGCGTCTACAACGGTCCTTGCGGAAGCAGCACTGATACCTTGACAATTGCAGTCTTCAATCCTGCAGAAATAACGGCTGATGCGGGTCCTGATGCGTCATACTGCACTCCGTCGAATACACACTGCTTGACAGGAAGTGTTCCTTCTGAACCAGCAGTTGGTACTTGGACATTAATCACAGGAACAGGTACAATTGAAAATCCAAATGATCCAAACTCTTGTATTACTGGATTGACTGTTGGAGAAAACATCTTCATGTATTGCATCGATAATGGTCCTTGCGGATTCACTTGCGATGTCATGTCAATCTTCGTTTACAATGAAAATACACCTAACGCAAATGCTGGTGAAGACATCGAAATCTGCTTGCCTCTAACTGAGGTGAACATGAACGCTTCTTCTGCTGAATTCCCTGCGATTGGTGAATGGACATTGACTCAAGGTAGCGGTGTAATCAATGACTTGAATAGCCCAACTGGACTTATGTCGTCACTTGGTCTTGGAACAAACATCTTTGTTTGGACTGTAGACAACGGTGTTTGTCCTAATGGTATCACAACGGATACTGTTGAAGTTCGTGTATTCGATCCTGAAGCAGAAAATCCAAATGCAGGTCCTGACCAATCTATTTGTACACCACAAAATGCAGTGGTCATGTCTGCGAATGCAGCACAAGATCCTGGATACGGTTTCTGGACATTAGTAAATGGAAGTGGAACTATAGTTGAAGAAAATAATCCTTTGACTGCTATTACAGACCTTGCTGTAGGTATCAATGTATTTACTTGGTCATTCTACAACAGCAACTGCGATAATGGCTTCCCAACGGATACAGTGAGAATTCTTGTCTACGACGAAAGTCAATTGCCGGCAGATGCTGGTATTGATCAAGAGTTCTGTTTCCCAACTAACTCAACAACATTAGTAGGAAATGAACTTACAATTCCTGCAGAAGGATTGTGGACACTTTATCAAGGAACTGCTGTAATCAGCGATCCTACTAGTGCTACAACTGATGTGTCGGGATTGTCTGTAGGAACGAACATATTTGTTTGGACAGTAAGCAATGGTCCATGTGAAAATTCACTTACTACCGATACAATGGAAGTAAGAATATTCGCACCAGATGCTCCAGTTGCAAACGCAGGTCAAGACCTCGCACTTTGCACACCTGTTGACTGTATCACGCTAGATGCAACACCAGTTCTAGATCCTCAAACCGGAACATGGACATACATCTCTTCAGTAAATGGTAATGGATCAATTCCATTCGGTTCTGTTGATGATTTGAATGATCCAAATGCTAGCTTGTGCGCATTGGCTGTTGGTGTTCATACTCTCGAGTGGAGCATCTACAACGGTCCTTGTAACAACGACTCTGCAGATGAAGTGGTGATATCTGTTTACGACAATACAGCTCCTGCTGCTAATGCCGGAGAAGATGTCTACGTTTGTTCACCAACTGAATCGGTAACGCTCGCTGCGAATGCCGCAGTATTCCCTGGATTCGGAACATGGAGCATCACAAGTGCACAAGGTGCAAACGGACCGTTGAGCTCTGGAACATTCGCTGATGTGAATGATCCATTGACAACAATTTCTGGTCTCGAAATCGGTATCTACACTTTGACTTGGACAATATCAAACGGTCCATGTGGCAACACAACCGATACTATGATTATTCAAGTTAATGATCCTGCATCTCCAAATGCAAGCGCTGGTCCTGACCAATGGTTCTGCGAAAACTTGACAGATGCAACAATGGCCGGCAACGTACCATTGTTCCCTGCTGTAGGAACTTGGACTGCGATTAGCTTCGATCCAACAGGAACAGTAGTTGATGCAAATAACCCTACGACGGAGATATCGAATATTCCATTGAATGAACACTTGTTCGTTTGGACTATCGACAACGGTGCTTGTGCGAACGGCATTACTTCAGATACAATTTCTGTTTATGTAAATGACATCACCATTGCCGCGGCTTATGCTGGTGAAGACCTTTCATTCTGCGGTGCTCCTGATTCATTAATCATGACTGCAAGTGTGGCTGTTGGTCTTGCTGAGGGCTATTGGACATACAATGATGATATTTTCGACTTCACTGATTCTACTTTCCATAACAGTATAGTTTATGGATTCCCATTGGGTGTTACAACATTCACTTGGACAGTAGACAATGGAGCATGCGGAATTTCATCTGATGATATCACATTCACAGTTTACGATCCTGAATTGCCTGCTGCATACGCAGGAGAAAATCAGATCATCTGTGATCACGACTTTACTCCTTTCAACTTGAATGCAACCGCTGTAGATCTGCCAGCTACCGCTTGGTGGACGATATTGGAAGGACCAATAGAACTTGGTGATACGACAATGGCTGATTCCTATGTCTCTACAATTGGAGAAATACTTGTTCCTCTCGTCGATGTTGGAAACAATATTCTTTGGACTGTCAACAACGGAGCTTGCGGAACAACAACGGATACACTCACATTCATCTTGGAAGATTGCTTGACAATTGAAATTCCAGATGCCTTCTCTCCAAACGGAGACGGCGTGAACGATATCTTCTACATTCCAAATCTTGAAAGCTATCCAAACCACTCATTGAAAATTTTCAATAGATGGGGAACTCAAGTATTTGAAGCTGCACCGTACATGAATGACTGGGATGGTAAATCTTATCACGCTGCTACAATCGGCGAAGACTTACCAGTTTCAACATACTACTACATCCTAGATTTAGGAAATGGCGAAAATGCATTCACTGGATTTGTTTACTTAAAACGATAAGCGCATGTTAAAGAAAAATTCACTTCTCATTCTAGCTGTGTTGATGCTAATCAACATGCGCTCTTTCGCACAGCAAGATCCAATGTTCTCGCAATACATGTTCAATATTTTGAGCATTAATCCCGCTTATGCAGGAAGCGCAGATCGTTTAAGTCTTGTCGGAATTCACCGCTCACAGTGGGTGAAATTCGATGGTGCGCCAATTACACAAACCATAACAGCTCACGCTCCGTTGAAATTCGAAGCTCTAAGTGTTGGTGGTAGCGTAATCAACGATAAACACGGACCAGTAAGTCAAACCTCTGTATTTGCTGATGTGAGTTACCGCATCTTCTTTTCAAAATCAAAACTTGCTTTTGGTTTGAAAACAGGTTTGAATCTATTCAGCGCAAATCTTCTCGATTTGAATCCCGTTGTTGATGGTGACCAAACATTTGCTAATAACATAAGCGCGAAACCTTTGCCAAACTTCGGTTTCGGTGCAATGTGGTATAGCAAAAAATGGTATGTTGGATTGAGTATGCCTCGACTCTTGCAGAATAAACTGCTTGAAGGCGAACTTCCGAACTTCTCTGGTAACAAAGAAAAAATCCACGGATTCCTTATCGCAGGATATGTTTGGGATTTGAATTACTACGTGAAGTTCAAACCTACAGTATTGTTCAAAGCAGTTGACGGAGCGCCTCCAGGAATGGACATCACAGCAAACTTTATGTTGTATGATAAGTTTTGGATTGGTGCTATGTATCGCTGGAATGACGCGGTTGGCGCACTTGTTCAATATGAAATAAACAACAAATTGAAATTTGGTTACGCATACGATTATGTAACTTCTGACTTAGGTAGATACACTTCCGGAAGCCATGAAGTTATGCTCGGATACGACTTTGGAAAAGGATATAAAGGGGAAGTTTCACCTCGTTTCTTCTAATTTATATCAATCACCACTCAACTAGAAAAGATGAAAAGAATATTTTACAACCTAATGCTTGTACTTGTGCTCGCGCTTTGTGCCATGCCAATGGCAGCGCAAAAAGCCAAGCTAAAAGTTGCGGCAGGATTTTACGACGCATTCGATTTCAGATCTGCATCTGATGTTTATAACGACATCTTAAGTAGTCCGAAATATGCCAACGATACAACTACCCTCAGACTTGCTGCTGACTGTGAAGTTAAACTTGGTCGTTTTGAAAATGCTGAAAAACATTTGACAAGATTAGCTGCTTTGCCAAGCGCTTCGATCGCTGACTTGCATTCGCTTGCAGATGTTTACAAAATCCAAGGAAAATATCAAGATGCTATCGCGGTATATAACCGTATTACGGTAATTAATCCAACAGATCCTGTTGCGAGCCGATATGCTGAAATGCCCGACTTCGCGAATCGTTTGAAAAAAGATTCAACGATGTTTACCATCAAGAATTCAAGCGTGAACAGCGCTACTTCAGATTTCGCAGTTGGATTCTATACTTCCGGAAAAGTTATCTTCTCATCATCAAGAGGATTAGGTATTGGTGCAGGTCGCAGTTATATCTGGAATGACCAGCCTTATCTAAATAACTATGAAGCTAGCATACAAAAAGACAGTTCTCTAGCATCTCCTTCAGTAATGGGAACAGATATCAATACCCGATTCCACGAGGGAACGGTGAGTTACTCTCCTTCTGACAACATGCTTTATTTCACCAGAAATAATGTACTAAAAGGAAATGTGCAGAAATCAAAAGAAGGTAAACTTCTTCTTGGTATTTACATGGGAAAAGCTGATGCGGCCGGTCTTGATGATTTGACAGCCTTTCCATTCAACGATAAAGAATACACGCTTCAACATCCTACTCTATCAAGCAACGGAAAGAGAATCTACTTTGCTAGTAATATGCCCGGAACACTTGGTGGAATGGACATATTCTACTGCGAAAGAAATGGAGATACCTGGCGCGAACCAGTTAACATGGGTAATCTAATCAATACAAAAGGTGATGAAGTATTTCCATATATCAGCAATGATACTACGTTGTACTTTTCTTCCAATGGTCACTTAGGACTAGGAGGATTGGATCAATATTTCATTAAACTTGAAGATGGTGCAATGCCTGAGAATCTCGGATATCCTGTTAATAGCAGATACGATGACTTCGGTACTGTTCTTTTCAAAGATGAAATCGCAGGATATTTCTGTAGTAATCGTCCAGGCGGAAAAGGGGATGATGATATCTATGAATTTAGAATTAGCCCTCCTGATAGTATCAACATTAAAGGAACTGTAGTAGACATTGTAAGCTTGAAACCTATATCAAATGCTCTAGTGACAATTACAAATGACGACGGTTCTGTTGTGCAAACATTTACGGACAAAGACGGTAACTACACCATTACAGCGCCATACAAGCCTGTTGTCAAAATCGATGGTGAGAAGAAAGATTACGAGCCAGGAAGCGCTGAATTGACCACTAATCCACGTCTGACTGATTTCGTGGCTCCTCCAATTATGCTGAAAAAAGTAGACTTCCTTGCTATTGGTAAAGTACTTTACGATGTAGATGGAACTCCAGCAGTTGGTGCTACTATGCGACTTCGTGATGAAAAAGGAAATCAACTTGATTCACTCATCGTGGGTGCTGATGGAACATACAAATTCGCTTTAGAAGAAAACAAGAAGTATATTCTTGAAGCATACAAAGACGAATATGTATTGCTTACAAAAGACGCTAGCACTATCGGCGCAACTAACAAATCAATCACGACAGACTTCAGACTATTCAAGCTCGAAAAAGGAACTGTAGTTCGTTTGGATAATATCTACTACGACTATGGCAAATCAGACATCCGTTCTGATGCGGCAATTGAGTTGAATAAATTGGTGCGTATCTTACAAGATAACCCAACTATGAAAATTGAATTGAGTTCGCACACAGATGCTCGAGGCGGTGATGCATACAACTTGAAACTTTCTGATGCACGTGCAAAGAGCGCCGTTAAATACATCATCTCACAAGGCATTGATCAATCAAGACTTGTAGGAAAAGGATATGGTGAAACACAATTGTTGAACCGTTGTGTGAATGATGTAAAATGCTCTGAAGAAGAACACCAATTCAACAGAAGAACAGAGTTCAAAATCTTGGAGATTTAGGACATCCTAATCTTCCATTCTTTTGGATAATAATTGTTCACTCTGTTTTTAAGAACTTTAATCCACCCAAGGTTGACTCCTTTAAAAGTCAGAAGCGCCCATCCCACGATGGGCGTTTCTATTTTAATGTCTTCCTTTCTCAGGTAGCTCAATGCCGTAGCCTCATCAACTTCAATCGACGGGAATACCGAACATTCATTCGGTATCATGGCTATATCATGAGCAGGAATAATATCTTCACGTATGAGTTCTCCTAGAAGCAAACCAGGTTTAGTAATGAATAGTTTTCCCAATAAGTACGAGAAAGTTTCATACTCACATGGTAGTCTGAACAATTCATTATTCTTAGAAATAATGTGATCCGCTTGCGATGGAAAAAGTTTATTAATAGCATCAATCTCCTTGCGCGAAGGAGCTCGGAAATAATCATTGCGAGGCCCTCGCCGTGTGGCGCGGCCTTCAGACTGTCCGGCCTTTTGAAAAACAGCTGTGAAGAATCCTTCACCTTTCACTTTATGTGGTAGAAAACGAAAACATTGATACGCCTCTGTTTTCTCACTTACTACATTTTCAAAAGAAATAGAATCAAAGAATACGCCTTTCCATTCGTCTGAATCGGTGATAAACTTGCATTGCTCTGTGTTCTCTTGGTCAGCAAAAGTGCAGGTACTGTAGATTAGGTAACCTCCCGGAGCCGTGGCCTGCATAGCAGATTCCAAAATATCACGTTGGCGACTAGCACACATTTCGACATTTGACAACGACCATTCTTCTCGAGCTACATCGTCCTTTCTGAACATTCCCTCGCCACTGCAAGGAGCATCGATAAGCACTAGATCAAAGAACTCAGAAGTTTCCTCAAAAGCCAGTGGTTCATTGCATGTCACAAGTGTGTTTGCAGCGCCCCATTTGATCAAATTCTCTTTTAGGATAGCATTCCGCTGTTTAGATATTTCATTAGAAACTAAAAAGCCTCTTTCACCTATAATTTCAGATAGCAGAATTGACTTACCGCCCGGCGCGGCGCACATATCCAAACCTCTAATGGCAGTTTTACCCTCCATTACACTTGCAGCCAAGAGTCCTATGAACATAGAACTACTTTCTTGAGAATAATAAGAACCCGCATGAAACAAAGGATCCAACGTAAACACAGGACGCGTCTTCAAATAGCGACCATTGGGCCACCATTCAACCTTTTCCTCTTCTTGAAAAGACGTAGCGTTCTTTTTTGGATTGAGGTGAATACTATTGATTACCGCTCGATCAAGCGATTCTAAAAAAACCGAATGTTCATTCGGGAACTGCTTTTCTATTCTAGAAATAAACTCTTGCGGTAATGGCCTCATGTTGCAAATATCGCAACTACTCCTTTTCTTGAAGCCATTTCGGCAATTTCTTTCCTTTTGAGGTCTCTTTAGAATTGTCCTGACCTTTCGGAGTCTCTGGTTGAGTCAACTTTGGTTTGGGCTTTTCCTCTTGTTCGACAGGTGCTGCAGGGTCATTCTCCTCCCACTGAATGGTAGTTGTAGACTCCTGAACCACGGGCTTCTCCTGATAAGCTCCAATGGTATTGTCGTTCTTGAAAAGCCCGAACTCTTGCTTTAAAAGCGCCTTCATATTTTGCTTTTCAGCAGCAACTTCCTCTTTTCTGATCTCTTTAGAAGCCTCTTTATCCAAACCAAATTCAGGTTTGTCTGTCGTTCCGCGCATATAGATGTAAAGCAGTTTGCCCAATCCATCGTCCTGCTCTTGCCAGTCTTGTGACTTCTTAACAAGAATATCACGCAGTCTAAATCCAATAGTATAATCAATCACATTATCAAACGTATGCGTTCCAGATGCCGAGATATCTAGGGCAGAAGAACGAATATCCATGTGAGGAATAGTAATCTTACGGTCTTTAATTTCAATAATATTTTCTAGGTTAGAAAACTTGATATCTTTCATTCTTTCGGCAAACTTCTCTTCATCCACAAACGGTGCTATGAGTTTGTTGCTCTTCAAATACTGCGCAATCTCCTGCAATGATTCAAGTCCGATTAACTGACCATTCGCAATACTAATGTCAACGATGCTGTAAATATTATCTGTTTGAATGCGTAGTTCCTTGCTCACAGGGGCTTTGAACTCGACTGATGCAGTAGCCTTTCCGCGCAGATTTTGATCAGTAATAAACGTCTGACCGAAATTATCAAACTGATAGAACATCTTCTGAATATTGATCTGATCAAACTTCGCAAAACACGTTAATCCAAAACTGTTGTCTGCTCTTTGAGCCAATTCTATTTGTGATAAAAATCCTCCTTCAGAAGTATTGAATGATACAGGATCAATGCGGAATACTTGATTCTTCAAACGCGCAACACCTGTTACATCAGTTGCTTCAAACTTTCCAAAAATAAATTTCTTCACTTTTGTTTGAAGAGAAAAGTCGATAAACTGAGGCAGGCTGAAGCTATAATCACGATTGGAATTGGTGCTCTCCTCTGTTTCCACAAGTTGTGTAAAGTCAATAAGATTCGAATTCAACGTCGCTTCTACATTCAATCTTTCATTGCCTCCGGCGATGAATGGCATCAGATTTCGCAATGCTCCATTGATAATAAAATCACTGCCATTTACTTTACCGTGCAGTCGTTGAACTACTGCATCTTTGTTACTAAAAACAACGGTTGTAGCAAGGTCTGTAAAGTCTCTATTCGAATTTTTCAGTTTCAGTCGAGCTTGTGTGATTTCACCTTTTCCATTCATGTCGACAGCTCCTAATGGGCCTTTAAAATCAGCCTGTGCGTAAACACGACCTTCACAAACTTCGAGTGTATCCCAATTGAAAAATCGACTCAATTCTCCCATCCCAACATCCAATTTCAGATGCAAATCGGTGTATGGATTATCTAAATGATCGATTGTCCCATTCGCCTCAATCACGCCTCCCTCTAGCGATGCACTAAATCTATCAAGCTTCAATTGATCGTTAGCAGAGCCTCTCACGTAGCTACCATCAAATACAATTGATGAAAGTGAAACACCCGTTTCGTTGTGTTTCAAATTGCCTTCTTGAATAGAAAAATTAGCTTTGATATCAGGTGTCTTTCCCCCACCAGCTAAGCCTTTCAACGTTGCGTTGAATGACACATTCCCGTCTGCATCATAGACCGAAAGTTGATCTCTATTTTCTTGCGGAAGTTTTGAAATAACA
>JBJOKO010000050.1:0-11053 GCA_046046035.1 Bacteroidota bacterium
ACATCGTGAACACGTCTCTACAACCAATTTTCAGCCTGTTTGGAGCATTACGTCAGCTTTATTTTTCTGGTATCTTGCAAGTATGATCCGGTATTTTGCCAAACTAGTGGAAGACTCATGGAGTATTTAGAGCTTTCGGAACCGATTGACCGACTTGAAACGTGAAATTCAAGCGGATTTTACCTTGATCAAGCGCGGATTCCTTCCGGAATCAATTAGGTAGGGTAATTGCAACGGGATATATTGTGGGTTACAGTGGATTTCAGCCACACAAAAGTTGATTTTTTTTGAAATTCACTTGATTGCAGGGTGATTTTCGTGTGAATGAAAGTGATTTTCGGGTGAATTGGGGTTGAATTCCGGATGACCTTGTGCCATTTTTTGGATCAAACACGAACAGAACCTCAATGAAACCACTATAGAACACCAATGGAACCGCTATAAAACACCAACGGAACCGTTATAAAACACGAATGGAACCGCAATAGAACCACAATACAACACGTATAAAACGGTATAAAATTCAATGATTTTGGGTTTAGGTGATATGACAAGGCCTGAAATTCTGCTTCAACTTAGAGAATTGGTTAACTCTTCTGTTCGGAATAGTGTTGAATTTGGATTCCGCAGTAAATTGACCATCTGAAGAATTCAGAAAATCCGGAAATACTGAAGATAGATGCACATCTCATCCTCCGTTTCCAAAACATTGGCTGTGCTGCCGTCATGAAAGAAGATAATGGTCTTGCCTATGCCTAGCTCTTCATCTACCGGGAGCACGTCTGCGATGAGGTCTGGATCGAATTCGGTGCGGGTGTCGGACTCCAGATTGGAGTATGCGGAGGAGCAGAGGGTAACAGTAATACTTCGGGTCATGAGATTCGTGGAAATATAGGAATGTGAAAATACGGACAAATTATCTCTTGCTACTCGAAACGGAATCAACTAAGCCGTCGAAAAATTCCTTCAATACTTCATAACATCTTCCGTCGTCTGCCACCCATTTGTGGTTGCTTGGCAAATCCTCGGCGGTCAGCCCCACATTTTCGGGATCGCATCCAAGAAAAAAAGTAATTGAATCCTTATGTGTTGAGACGTGTTTGTCGGCAAGTACTTTTTGTCGGATGAATGCTGACCAGGTAGCTGAACTGTTCACGAAAACAACCTCGAATGCAATTGCAAATCGGGAGAATTCATCCATCGCTGCAAGTATAAAAACAGATTGCCCCTTCGCGATTTTCGTTTCCATCGCACCGATTACAATGTTCTCGCGTACATGAGTTGCAGGAATGTAAGTTGCCATGCCGTTGTTGGTTTGAACTAAGATACAGATTCAGCTCGGAACAAATTACGTCGCTACAAGTGATGTTTCGCAAGTTTGGCAGAGTATTTTTCTAATAATAGAATCGTTTTCTAAAATTGGGCTGACATTCTTTCATGAATTGTAATTGTAAAGAAACTCGCGTGACTTTCATCAACGATTCTTGCAATAACGAGCCACAATGGCAGACTTAACCGTTGTGGTACACGGATTGATGAATTCTTCGATGCAAACAAATCTAAAACACAAATCATGGAAAAGATAAAGGTTAATGCAGACATCGTAATTCCGAATGTTTCTGGAAAAGTAATTTCATTTCGATTTCTTAGAGCTCCATTCAGCATCAACGTTTCTGGATTTCAAATTGAATGGAGAGTTGAGTATGCAGTTCCAGATAAATTCAATGAGAATCGCGAGATCGTTATCAGTTCACGACAAGGAACAAAACTTGCAAAGATTGATCGCGATCAGAAACATTTGAATATCGCCGAGTTTGAGGTAGAGCCGATTCATGTTGTGACTAACGAATACCGAACTAATTGCAAGTTTACATTCAAAGTAAATTGTGGAAGTGTGGAACCAAATTTCGACGTGGAAATTGGGATCGATTTTTTTGAATATGCACCACAGTAATAATGGTATTAGAATTGCAAACAAAAAAACCTCTCCGGGGGGGGGAGAGGTCTTCATTGGCTTAAACAAAACAGGGTCCTGCTTAAACTTAAAAAATGCGCATTGTATTTCTGTTGTTAACCGTCGCGAAGATAAAACGTTTAAGCTTTACTTGCGTATTTTCGGTACTCTGATTCCAAAGCGGGTTCATCCATTTTGGAGTATTTCAAGTCCGGTGCTATACAGAATAATTGTTTGGCAATAGTGAGCTCCGATTTGATGCGGTGCAGGTTCGCATTCTTTATGTGAATGTGATGAAGCTCGTCCGGATCTTCTATTTTCCAATCTTGTGCGGTCTGTAATTCTTTCTCTAAATGTGAAATTGTTGACGCCAGAAAAAGTCTCAGGTTTTCTTGAGAAAAGACGGGCGACTCGTACGTCGCATAGAAGGTGGCTTGTTGCGTTTCCATAAATCGAATTATTTGTATTTCACAGCATCGGCCTTATCCATGTTCACGGAAGTGAAAATGATTGCCTCTGCTTGAGGATATTCCTTCTTCACTTTTTTGATCATGGAATTCAACATCTCTTCCGGTTTTCCCGTCCAAGCAACAGCTTTGTTCACGCTACCCAAGTACTCATATTCTGCAACGGGTTTGCTTTTAATGAAAATGTAGAGGCCTTCCATTTGCTCAACCTTGGCTTTGTCTTTTTCAATCTCAACAATTGTGAATGCGGTAAGCATCAGCGAGATGCAGACGATGGGAATCAGTAGTTTTTTCATGGGTATATAGTTGTGTTTGCTTGCAAATATATGCAAATCTACTTATTAGGTACACTTTATACGGTTACTCCATATAGTGGTTATCTAAACCGGGTCTATTTCCGTGTTTTGTTCTATGGCAAAGAAAAAAACAGTGGCTAAGGTTGCGGCAAAGTCTCCTGGGCGGAAACCACCTACTAAAGACCTTGCTAAACTTGGAGTACGGATTCGCGAATTGCGCAAAGCAAAAGGTTTTGCCAATTTCGAACACTTCGCCTATGAACATGGATTCTCTCGTGCGCAGTTTGCCCGCTATGAAAAGGGTGAAGACTTGCGCTATTCCAGTTTGCTTCGTGTAGTTCGGGCGCTGGATATGACAATGGAAGAGTTTTTCGGCGAAGGGTTTGAATAGCTACTGTACAACATTTCCCTGACGTGTGGTAGGGTGTAAATACCCTTTTTGACTTTCCTCAGTAATTTGAATTTGTTCTATTTATCCGTTTACAAACGGATAAATATCCTTTTTCCGGATGTTAATCCTGCTCTTTGGCTTAAATTCACCTTCGGAACACCGGAATTTGCGCCAAGGTCGTGTTTGCCGTCAAAAGCTGCACGTTCTGTTTGGCTATACTGTATCACTAGCGTTTGAATAAATGAAATTATCCATATACAATCCCAAACAGTCGCTCAACAAAGCTTACCTCAAAGAAAAAGTTAGTCGAGATAATATTGAACTGTTTAAGAAAAACCTTTCTACGCTTCTTGGTAAAATCAATGAGAAGGAAAGTGAAGAACATCTGAAAAATGTGATTTCAGATTTCCTGAAAGACACATGGTACAAAGAGACGAACGAAATCAATACCAAGGATCGTCAGGATCTTGTTATTCATACTGGGAAAACGACGAAGGAACCTGTTGGTGTAATTCTCGAAGTAAAGAAGCCTTCTAACAAAACGGAAATGATGAGCGAAGCAAAGCCCAATACAAAGGCAATGCACGAACTCATTCTCTATTACTTGCGCGAACGGATTGATCATACCAACATTGACATAAAGTATCTTGTTGTTACCAACATTTACGAATGGTTCATCATTGATGAGGTTTGGTTTGAGAAAAACGTATTCCGTAATCTTAAACTCAAAAAAGATTTCGAGAACTGGCGTTTAAGCGGCAACGACACAAAGTTTTTCTACGAAAGTATTGCCAAACCTTTCCTTGAAACGCTTTCTGAGAAAATTGAATGTACCTATTTCGATATTCGACCTTTTGAGAAGGTAATCACCAATGAGGATAAAATAGACGACAACAAACTCATTGCGCTTTACAAAATTCTTTCTCCGGTTCACTTACTGAAGAAACCTTTCGCGAACGATAGCAACTCTCTGGATACAAAATTCTACGCAGAGCTTTTGCATATTATTGGATTGGAAGAGGTTAAAGATGGTGGAAAGAAACTGATCAAGCGAAAGGAAAGGCCGGACACAGCTTCTATCTTGGAGAATACCATCATGAAGTTGGAGGACAAAGATTGTCTCCGGAATATTTCCAATTTGTCATCGTTTGGTGCAGACAAACAGGAGCAACTGTTTAATGTGGCCTTGGAACTTGGCATTACATGGATCAACCGCGTTCTGTTTCTTAAACTTCTCGAAGCGCAACTTTACAAGTACCACAAAGGCAACAAAGAGTATGTATTTCTGAATAACAAAACTATTCACGACTTTGATGAGTTGAGCAACCTTTTCTTTCAGGTTCTTGCAGAGAAGCAAGCGACGCGGCGGACGCATCTCAAGGAGAAGTACAAGCGAGTTCCATATCTGAACAGTTCCTTGTTTGAGCGAACGGAGTTGGAACGACAAACATTCGACATCAGCGGACTCGATAATAATCTTGACCTCAATTTGATTTCTTCTTCTGTTCTGAAAAATGAACACGGCAAGAGAAAGTCAGGAGGATTACCAACGCTCCAATACCTTTTCGATTTTCTTGATGCTTACGATTTCACTTCAGAAGGTTCAGAAGAAATTCAGGAGCAAAACAAGAACCTGATTAACGCCTCGGTGCTTGGATTGATCTTCGAGAAAATTAACGGCTACAAAGACGGCTCATTCTTTACTCCCGGATTTGTAACCATGTACATGTGCCGTGAAACTATCCGCAAGTCGGTAGTGCAGAAGTTCAACGAGAAATACACCATCGACTGCGATACGTTCGACGATCTCAAGAACTTCGTCGCTTCGCGTTTCAAAGCCAAAGACATTCTCGAATTCAATAAGGTCATTAACGACTTGAAGATTTGTGATCCTGCTGTTGGTTCCGGTCACTTCCTGGTCTCTGCTTTGAATGAAGTAATTGCAATCAAAGCGGAGTTAGGAATGCTTGCAGACAAGGAAGGCATTCGCTTATCGGGTTACGAAGTTAACATCGTGAATGATGAATTGATCATAACGTACAACGACAATACAGAGATTTTCGAGTATTCAGTTACCACAAGCTCTATTGCGAAGGACGTACAACGCGTTCAGAAAACACTATTCCACGAAAAGGAGTCCATTATCGAGAACAGTTTGTTCGGTGTTGACATCAACCCGAACTCCGTCAAAATTTGTCGCTTGCGTTTGTGGATCGAGCTGTTGAAGAATGCGTACTACACGGAGGAAAGTAAATTCTCTGAACTGGAAACGTTGCCCAACATCGACATCAACATCAAATGTGGCAATTCCCTCATCAGTCGTTTTCCGTTAGATGCCGATTTGAAAAAGGCTCTTAAAGGGAAATGGAATATTGAAACGTACAAAATAGCCGTTCATTCATATCATGAAGCTGAAAATAAAGAGGAAAAACGAAAACTGGAGGAGTTAATTGATACGATAAAGAAAGATTTCAGAACGGAAATCGGCAGTAATGATCCACGTAAGCGCAAGTTGGCTAAACTCAAAGAGGACCTGTATTTGTTGACTGTTTCTCCAAAGTTGGAATTAGATGTCGAGGTTAAAAAAGGCGGGAAGAAAATTGAGAAAGAGAAAATCAAGAAGTTAGGAGAGGACATCACTAAACTGGAAGATGAACTCAAAGCAATAGAGGAAAATAAAATTTATCAAAATGCATTCGAATGGAGGTTTGAATTTCCGGAAGTGCTGGACAATGATGGTGGATTTGTTGGTTTTGATGTGGTGATTGGGAATCCGCCGTATTTGACGGGATCTACTTTTAGGGAGTTGCATGGATATTTTAATGAGAATTACTCCGTTGCAGAATACCAGCTTGATCTTTACACGTTTTTCATAGAACTTTCCAATAAGATTCTTAGATCAGCAGGCTTTGTTTCCCTCATTACCCCGAATTCGTGGCTTAAAAATTTGAGAATGTCTAAATCAAGGCGTTTCATTTTGGAAAAGTTTAGAGTACATAGCTTGAATCCTAATATTTCTAATGCATTTGAAGAAGCCCAAGTAGATACACTAATCATGAATGCTAGTAAAGGTCAGGGCGATTCGAATATTTTCATTTGGGCATTTGGCCACAACAATGTCCCTATAACGAGACATGAAATAGCTCAGAGTAGCTTTCAAGAGAACGAAGGACTTGTGTTTGATGTTGAAGTAGATAATGCGATTAGAAGTATAATTCAAAAAGTACGTTCAAGTAGTACGCATCTCGAAGAAGATTTTGAAATAACGCGAGGAGTCAACCCTTACGATAAATATCGCGGACAAAGTGAGGATATAATTAAGAAGAAAGCTTACCATTCAGATAGAAAAAAGGATTCCACATTTGTCCCTGAATTGCGTGGCAAGCACGTGGCAACGTTTTTTTATGAATGGGACAAAAAACATTATATCAGCTATGGTGATTGGTTGGCCGCCCCGCGTGATCCAAAGTATTTCATGGGGAAGCGTATTTTATTCAGAGAAATAATTGGTAGTCGCTTTGTTTGCACAACAATAGACGAGGAATTTGTCATTGATAGGAGTTTATACATTGCCAAACCAAAGAGTGACAAAATAAATGTAGACTGTGTTCTTGCTATTCTCGCATCTAAACTACTGGTATGGCTTTTCAAATTTGAGAAAAATGAATTTGATGACCTATTTCCAAAAATACGTTTGGAGGAATTCAAAAAACTTCCAATTCCAAAAGATTCTTCGAAGTGCAATCAGCTACAGCAAGTAGTTAATAAGATCATAGAGACTAAGAGAGAGGATAAATCTTCAAATACTGATTCTTTGGAGCAGCAACTCGATCAATATGTTTATGCTGTTTATGGGTTAACAGAAGAAGAAGTTAAAATTATTGAAGCATAGTAATGAATTTAAGTGAGCAAATAAAAACCCTTCATGAAGAAATCGATTCCTTTTTTGATAAAGAGGAATACGACAAGGCTATTGAAATTATTGACAAGATAATTACAAATCAAATTAAGATTCAAGACGAATTCGTTAACTATGCCAAGATAAATTTTGTCAGCTTGTACATCGAAATTGCTGATGCGATGGCAAGGAAACAACAGAAACTGGACGAATCGGATAAGTTAATCCAAAAGACCTTTGGAATATATAATCAACTTGGGAGTAGCGTTCCCGAAATGTCCTTCTTCATTAAATGTAATCGCGCAAGGGGCTTGCAGGTTCGGTATGACATTTTGTACATAGCCGAACAATTAAAAACTGAAAACACAACATTCACATTTGATGAGATAGATTCGATCTATTTAATCAAGGATACCTTATCGGAATCTATTCGACTTTATTGGGAAGCCTTAAAGGAGTGCGATGATGAAAATGAACGGTATAATATTCGAAATAATTTGGCCAACGGACTGTCAAGAGCAGGAAGAAGCCTTGAAGCATTGTCGCTATTAAAGATGAATGTAACATCCTTTCCGGTTAGGTGGCAATCGCATATATCATGGGTTCATGCTCTTGGTAATTTGGTGGAAAGTGCCCTTATTCCCGAAACAGCATCACTTCACTTCGTTGGGATTGAGAGTTACAAAAATGCATTGAAGGTTCAGCCACCCGAAGCTGTCAAAACTGATATCGAGCGATCAATTGCGTTGCATGTAAGCAGATTGGAATCTTTTGACCAATCAGTGTCCGAAGAAATTTTGGCGTTAAACAAAATGGAGGAAGCAGAGGACATACAAAAGCACTCCGAGTATAGGAAATTCGTTTTGTTCAACGATTTAAGTTTAAGCGAACACTCGTTATATTGTAAGTGCAGGGATGCGGGGATTGACAATCTAAAGATTGGAACGCTCGGAGGAAGCGTTCATGTCGGGAAACAGGAATCGCTACATATTCTCGATGGTTTAGTTAATAGACTGATGTCCGAGTTTTCGTTCGCCAGATTGCAGTATTTTCATTACGTGAGCGGTGTCTCTTTAACAGCAAATGATGTAGAATTTTCCTCTGTCTCAAACAATGATCTAACTGGCTATCACATTGAACAATTGAGAACGAGTTATCGCATCGCTTACGGTATATTGGATAAAATAAAAAACGGGATTGCAATATTACTTGAAACGGATGTTGCTAAGTCAAAATCCACTTATTTCGAGGACTATTTTGATCATTGTAAACAGGAGTTGCAAGCTCATAAGAACCGCCATTTAACTTCCCTTTACAGTTTGGCCGTTGACTTGAACCGACAACATGGAAGTTTTAAACACTTTAAAGAATTTAGGAACGAAATGGAACATGGCTTTTTAGCAATAAACGAAAGTTCACAAATCGGTCTGATACGAATGAGCCAGGAAGAAATAAAACAACTAACACTTGATTTACTTAAACTCACAAGGTCTGCCATTTTCAGTTTTGTTTTTTTAGTCCGCACCACAACAATTTCAACCGAGGCATAAAAGAATTATGGAAAATGAACAATGACGCATCAAATAAATGGAAAGAACTTATCTCAAAGATGGGACAGGATAAAGATGCTGTGGATAAACTTGCTAAAGACAATCCGGAAGGATTCTTAAAAGAATACGGTATTGATTTGAATAAAATTGACCTAAGCAGTTTAAAAGGGATGATCCCGGAGTTGCAAAAGCAAATGGAAGGGTTAAAACATCTCTATAGCAACCCAGCTTTTAAGGATGTAAACAACTATCATCAGAGTATTAAAAACAAGACCTCGTTAACTCCGGAAGAGGATACGAAACTCAATACTCTTGCTCAACGAGCGTTTTTAAAAGACATCGAAAACAAGAAAAAGTCATGCTTCATTGGCAATTCTGAATGTAATCAGATTATTAGCGCACATAGTATTCAAGAAAATGGTGAGTTGTCAAAAATTTCCGATTTGATTAACGGTAAATCCCAAGTCTATCATTTTATTGAAGACATTACCAAAAAAGAAAAAGTCATTTCACAAATTGATACAACTAAAGCAAGTGCGTTTTATGGATTTTGTCATAAGCATGATCAAATGTTTGAACCCATTGATAAAAATGCCTGCGTTTCAAATGAACAATCGCTTTTCTTGTATAGCCTGAGATCATTTGCCCATTCGTATCACAATATTAAAGCATTTCAGGAAAATGGTCTCGGCACAATAACCGAAACCAGTAGTGTTGCTTCATCATTGGTCCAAATGCTTAAGGGATTAACGAGTTCTTTAAACATGGATATTTCCTCAATGGAAAATGACATGAAAGTTCCCGTCATTAGTGAGGAGCAGTTGGCAACTCTCAAAATCACTCGTTTTGAAAGACACAAACAACTGCTAATCGACGACTTGAACAATCATAAATTCGATAATCTCCATTATTTAACTTATCAAATTGATCATTTGGCTCCAATTGTATGCGCATCTTGGTTGGTAATGCATATTGAATGTGGAAATGGATTTATGATTTTTAGGAATGATAGCGATCCGTATTCTGGATTTCCAATAATCATGTCAGTTTTGCCAACAAAAGAACGTAAAACACGAATTATATTGGCCCGATTCAAAAGTGATACGGGAAGTGAATTTATCTTCAATAGACTCAAGATAGCTACTAAGGAAAGAGCATTGTTTGAATTAGAAATTTCAAAGTTAATTATAGAGAATATTGAGAACTTCTATTTGAATCCCAAATTTTGGGACAACTTATCCGTTGAGGAGAAGGCAATGGTAGTTAATGCCAGGAATAAAGAAAGGTACATGTTCCCTGAGAAAAGAACTGAAACTCAAATGATAAACTTCTTTAGCGAGATTTATCAGATCATTAATTAGTCATATGGGACTTGAGAAATTGGCATGACTTTCTGAAAGTTACACAGTGAAAATCGCGATTATTAAGTGAATTGAATTGAGGAGGAACTAAGTGCGTGTTTGAACTCAAGTAAAACCAGTAACGTGAACAAATGACAAACCCAATCAAAACCGATCTCACATCTCTCAACAATGAACAAGTTGATGCTGTAATGAGCGACGACAAACGCTTACTTGTTCTGGCAGGTGCAGGTTTAGGAAAAACGAAAACGTTCATCCAAAAGTTAATATATCTCACTGAAGATAAATGTGTAGCTCCAACGTAAATATTAGAATAACGTCTATGAATTACTGGAGCAAGGTTATAACGAAGGAGACGAAATTTCCTCACTGGGTGAAGGGACTTGAGTTAATAAGATGAAAGTACAATATGGAATATCGCCACTTAATCCACCAACTGGTGGGAGTTAAATACGATTAATTGACAATATAAATATGGAGTTCAAAACAATACGAGTAGAGACAAGAGGAGATTCGCTTCTCAAAGAATTGATATTTCGTTTTGAAGTGAACAATGTTCAGGACAACGAAGCGCTGCTTGATATTTCAGGTGAAGTGTTTTGTGAAGACGGTAAAAAAATCGGTAATCTTCATCACAGCATTTCCGGTTTCAGGACAAACCTGAATGCTGAAGGTGCTTCACGAAAATCTGTTAATTCAGCATTTCAAGTTCGATTATTGTGTGAACTGTCAGATGCTGCAATTCAATATGTAGAAAATTATCGCACTGAGAAAAAGCAGAAAACTAAGGATGTCGTTTTCAAATGCACGCTGGTGGTCAAGCAGCTTGTTGGCAATGTAAGTCTAGCGCATTTGGTTGAAGGGGAATATTTGGGAAAGACTCAACATGAACAAATGACCAAGAACCATTTTCGAATAAACTACAAATTCGATCAGGACTTTTATTCTTCAAGAAATAATTTATGGGTTTTATCTGGCAAAGGTACATCTCATTATGGGTCTGTGGTTGCTTCCGAAATATTAGCCAACCTTGATTTCTCTATTGATTTAATGAGATGGGTTAATGAATTCGCACCGTTTTTTGGGATTGGTGATATACTGGTGGTAGAGTTTCCCGTGACCAGAGGTATTAAGTT
>JBJOKO010000051.1:0-11046 GCA_046046035.1 Bacteroidota bacterium
TCAGGCCTATATTAATTGGTTGAAACAGACGGATAAACCAACCTCGCGCCCATATACTGCACGTTATATTGGTTCTTTGGTGGCTGATTTCCATAGAAATTTAATTAAAGGTGGTATTTATATCTACCCTGGAACACAAAATGCCCCAGAAGGAAAATTGCGCTTGATGTATGAAGCTAATCCTTTGGCGTTTATTGTGGAACAAGCGGGTGGTAAGGCTTCTGACGGCCTTGGACGAATAATGGACATTCAACCTAAGGATCTTCATCAACGTGTTCCGCTTTTCATTGGATCTAAGGATATGGTGGAAAAAGCGGAGGCTTTTATTCAGGAATTGGAATATTCTGACAAGGCTTAACATCATTTGTTAAATCACTGGGCTGGGCTTCTTATCTTTGGCGGTTAAACTCAAAGATTCGTGAGCGACAGTTTAGTTATCATACCCACTTATAACGAGAAAGAAAATATCGAGCGCATGGTGCGTAAGGTGTTTTCATTGCCTAAAGATTTCCATTTGCTAATCGTTGATGACGGTTCACCTGATGGTACCGCTTCTATTGTAAAGGAACTTCAAAAGGAATTTGACGGTCGTCTTTTCATAATGGAACGTGCTGGCAAATTGGGTTTAGGTACCGCATACATTGCGGGTTTCAAGTGGGCTCTAGCACGCACTTACGAGTATGTTTTTGAGATGGATTGCGACTTTTCGCATAATCCAGACGATTTGGTGCGTCTGTATGCCGGCTGTAAAGACCAAGGTGGCGACGTTGCAGTGGGCTCTCGATATGTTAAAGGTGGTGGAGTAGAGAACTGGCCGTGGCATCGTTTGTTTATCTCTTTTGGAGCGAGTATTTATGTAAATACTGTTTTGTGGTTGGGAGTAAGAGATTCGACCGCGGGCTTTGTTTGCTACAAAAGACGAGTTCTTGAAAAAATCAACTTGGATAATATCAAATTCATTGGGTACGCATTTCAGATAGAAATGAAATACAAAGCACGTCGCAATGGATTCAAGATTGTTGAGGTTCCGATTCGATTTGCTGACCGCGTTTTGGGTACTAGCAAAATGAGTATGGGTATTTTCAATGAGGCGATAGTTGGAGTTTTGAAGATGAGATTTAGTAATTCTAAATAGATTATCATGTCGATATGTATCCGCAATGCATCTGTAGTGAATGAGGGTCAAACCCGAGTAGCTGATGTTTGGATCGAAGGTGAATTTATTTCCAAAATCACTTCTCCAGGTGAAGTTTCACAAAAGGCTAATCAAGAAATCGATGCTACTGGATTATTATTAATTCCAGGCGCTATTGATGATCAAGTGCATTTCAGAGAACCGGGTCTCACTCACAAAGGGGAGATCTATACTGAAGCTAGGGCAGCTGTGGCGGGCGGTGTGACTTCTTTTATGGAAATGCCTAACACTGTTCCAGCGGCAACAACAATTGAATTATTAGAAGAAAAATATTCAAGAGCACAACAAGTTTCATTGGCTAATTATTCCTTTTTTATGGGAACAACCAATGACAATTTGAGTGAGCTTTTGAAAGTGAATCCAAAGACCGTTTGTGGTGTAAAAATCTTTATGGGATCTTCTACGGGCAATATGCTTGTGGACAATAGAGAAACCTTGGATAATATTTTCAGTCAAGTGAAAACCTTGATTGCAGTGCATTGTGAAGTGGATGGGATGATTAAGGAGAATATGACTGCCATGACGGAGAAGTATGGTGAGGATGTTCCAGTAGAACTTCACGGTAAAATTAGAAGCGCTGAGGCTTGTTATGCTTCGTCTTCATTTGCTGTTGAATTAGCGAAGAAGCACAATACTCGATTACATATTCTACATATTAGCACAGCTAAGGAGTTGGAGTTATTTGAAGGTGATAAGCCATTGTCAGAAAAGCGCATTACTTCCGAAGCTTGCGTGCATCATTTGTGGTTTACGGATGAAGATTACAAGACCAAAGGAAACTATATTAAGTGGAATCCAGCGGTAAAAACAGAAACCGACCGAACGTTCATTCGGGAGGCTTTGAATAATGGTAAAATCGACGTGATTGCCACGGATCACGCGCCTCACACGATAGAAGAGAAAGAGCAGAAGTATGCTAAAGCACCTTCTGGTGGTCCGCTTATTCAACACTCTGTTGTAGCAATGTTAGATCTCGTGGGTCAAGGCGTTTTAACCAAAGAAAGGATGGTGCAATTGATGTCGCACAATGTTGCCGACATGTTTGCCATAGATAGAAGAGGATATGTTAGAGAAGGATATTTTGCTGATTTGGTCTTGATAGACCCAAGTTCAAATTGGACTGTCGATAAAACAAATATCGCCTACAAGTGCGGCTGGTCGCCATTTGAAGGACATACTTTCCATTCTAAAGTGAAGACCACTTTTGTTAATGGACATGCAGTTTATAATGACGGAGTGTGGGATGAAACCAAAAAGGGCGAGCGTCTCGCATTCAATCGATAATGAATAAGAGGCTCTATTTCATATTTCTCTCTTTTACCATTTTTGCCATCGCATGTGTGGATGAAAATGCACGTCCTATGACGGCAAAACCAACTATGGAAAAGGAAGCGTTTATCAATTTATTGGTAGATGCGAGAATGTTGGAAGGTGCTTATGCTGTTAGATATCAGCGTATCGATTCGGCGTCTGGTATGCTAAATACATATTACGATCAAGTGTTTCAAAAGCACGGAACGACACGAGAGCAGTTCCGAGAAAATTTCATCGCTTATTCGGTCGATACTGAATTGATGTCAGAAATTGAGGATAGCGTCTTCGCTCGATTAGATAGAATCCCAATGGAAGTTTCTGCAGATACCTCGACTTTTAATCGCCAGAAACCTATTGTGAAATGAATCTAGTAACAGGAGCCACAGGTCTTTTGGGGACGCACCTTATGATTCGTTTACTCGAATTGAATGAGCCAGTGCGTGCAATGGTGAGAGCAAGTAGCAATAGAAATGTCGTGAAAGATGTATTCACTTTTTACAACGTATCTCATTTATTTGATCGCATTGAATGGGTTGAAGCTGACGTTCTAGATGTGCCGGCATTGCTGGTTGCAATGAGCGGTGTAGAGAAAGTATACCATACCGCGGCTGTTGTATCATATCATCGCAGTGATAGAAAGGAAATGTACACTATCAATATAGAAGGGACAGCGAATGTGGTGAATGCAGCAATGGAATGTGGAGTGAAGAAGATTGGGCATGTTAGTTCTATAGCAGCTCTCAATCGTTTTAAAACCAACCCTGTTACGGAAGTCGGTGAATGGGTTGATTCGGACGATAATACTCATTATGGAATTACAAAACATCTTTCTGAAATGGAGGTTTGGCGGGGGAGTCAGGAAGGTTTGGATGTTATAATAATCAATCCCGGATTTGTTATTGGACCTGGTGATTTCTCACGAAGCAGTACAAGTGTTTTTTCGAAATTAGATGAAGGATTTAGTTACTATCCTCCAGGTGGAACTGGTTTTGTTGGTGCTGCAGATGTTGCTTCTTCAATGGTTGAATTAATGAATAGTTCTATTTCCAATGAAGGATTTATTGTAGTGGCAGAAAATGGAAGTATGAAGGATTTGTTTCAGAATATTTCTAAAGGAATAGGCAAGCCGATTCCTACGAAGGAAGCTAAACCTTGGATGCTGCAAGCCGCGCGTATAGCGGAATGGCTGAAAGAGAAATTTACTGGAAAGAAGGCATTGGTTACAAAGGAGACAGTCAAGAATGCGTCTTTGCGTTTTTATTATTCTTCAGAGAAATTGACTTCTGCCATTAATTTCAAGTTTACCCCAATCGAAAAGTGCATTGAAGACGCTTCGCGTTTTTATAAAAGCGTACGTTAAGGTCGCTTCTGCTTATTTTTGATTTATGGATTCCAAAACTCATATTCAATCTATTCTGAGTGCACTGCCGCAAAAGCCCGGTGTATATCAGTATTTTGATAGTGAGGGAAACATAATTTATATAGGAAAGGCGAAGATTCTAAAGAATAGAGTAAGCAGTTATTTTACAGGACAGCATCAGGGTACTAAGACTGCCGTGCTCGTTCGCAAAATTGTAGATATAAAATACATCGTGGTGGAGAGCGAGATGGATGCATTGTTGCTCGAGAATTCGCTCATCAAGAAGCATAAGCCACGTTACAATATTTTGCTCAAGGATGACAAAACCTATCCGAGCATTGTCATAAAGAAGGAACCTTTTCCTAGAATTTTTGCAACACGTCAAGTGATCAAAGACGGCTCTGAATACCACGGCCCATACGCTTCTGTGAAGGTGATGCACGCTGTTTTGGATTTGGTGAGAAGACTTTATCCTATTCGAAGTTGTTCGCTTGCATTGACCAAGCAGAATATTGATGCAGGTAAATTCAAAGTATGTTTAGAATATCATTTGGGCAATTGTATGGGGCCGTGTGAGGGCAAGCAATCGCTAGCGAATTATGAGGATAGTGTTGAGAATATTCGCAAAATCATCAAGGGAAATTATGGTGAAGCGATTCGTGAATTGCGCACGCTCATGACCCAAAGTGCCGCTGATTATCGGTTTGAAGAAGCACAATTATTAAAAGAAAAAATAGAAACACTCGAGAGTTTCCAAGCGAGATCTACGATTGTAAACCCGAGCATTCACAATGTGGATGTATTCACTATTGCTAGTGACGCGAATAGTGGTTTTGTGAATTTCATCAAGATAATGAATGGTGTAATTGTTCAAGGTTACACAGCAGAGATTAAGAAGAAGATGGATGAGAGTGATCGCGAATTACTTGAATTTGCCATCATAGATATTCGAGAAAGGTTGCAGAGTAATGCCAAGGAAATATGCGTTCAGATTCCATTGGAATTGGAAATACCTGGAGTAGAAATTTCCTTGCCTTTGCGAGGTGACAAGAAGAAATTAGTTGAACTTTCTCAAAGAAATAGCAATGGCTATATGCTTGACGTGCATAAGCAACAGGAGATAGTAGATCCTGAAAGGCACGTCAACCGCATCATGGAGACGCTTAAAGCAGATTTGCATTTGAAGGAGTTGCCGGTGCATATTGAATGTTTCGATAACTCGAATATTCAAGGAACGAATCCTGTGAGTGCATGCGTTGTTTTCAAAAATGCGAAGCCAAGCAAAGGAGATTATCGAAAGTTCAACGTGAAGACCGTTGAAGGTCCGAATGACTTTGACACGATGAAAGAAGCTGTTTATCGCCGTTATCATCGATTGGTGACGGAGGGTGAAAGCTTGCCTCAGTTAATTATAATCGACGGTGGTAAGGGTCAGCTAGGAGCCGCCTTGGAGAGTTTGGAGAAAGTGGGATTGAGAGGAAAGATTGCGATAATCGGTATAGCCAAGCGTTTGGAGGAGATTTATTTCCCGGGCGATAGTCTTCCAATTTATCTAGATAAACGCTCCGAATCATTGAAATTAATTCAGCAATTGCGGGATGAGGCGCACAGATTCGGTCTTTCGCACCACCGCGATCGTCGTAGTAAGGACGCCTTGAGATCAGAAATAACCGAGATTCCGGGGGTGGGTTTTAGAACAACGCAGCAGCTTATTTTCCATTTTAAAACGGTAAAAAAAGTGAAAGAAGCTAGTCTTGAGCAACTTGGGGAGGTGGTGAACAAGAAAATGGCTAAATTGGTCTTCGAATATTTCCGTGCTGCGGATAAACCGGGCGATGTTCAAGAAAACTTCTGAAAACGACCATAATTGCTGCAAGCGGAATAAATTTGTGCACCAATCCGTTGACCAATTATGAGCGCAGCAAAATCAAGCAAACCCAATTACAAAAAATGGTTATGGATCATTGGACTTTCTCCATTGATGCTAATTACCTTGTTGATGCTAACGGCCTTCTTCAGCGGAATGCCGAATGTCGAAGCATTGGCGAATCCAAAGATCAATTTAGCAACCGAGATTATTTCGTCAGACGGAAAGGTTCTTGGTTCTTATTATAAGGAAAACCGATCGGACGTTCGGTTTGAAAATATTCCTCCCCATTTAGTAAATGCGTTGATTGCAACGGAAGATGCTCGCTTCAGAGAGCACTCTGGTATAGACTTCCGTGGATTGACACGTGCTGTAGTAAAATTGGGAAGCGACGGTGGTGCGAGTACAATTACACAGCAGTTGGCAAAATTACAGTTCACAAAAGAGTATGAGAACGTTTCAATCTTCAAGCGTATTTGGCAGAAGATTCGTGAGATGATTATTGCTGCACGTATCGAGCGCACGTACACAAAAGATGAAATTATTGCTTTGTATTTGAATCAGGTGGACTTCTTGTATCAAGCGGTAGGCGTGAAGTCCGCGGCTCGTGTTTATTTCAATACTATTCCAGATTCGTTGACGATTGACCAATCTGCAATGTTGGTTGGTATGCTTCAAAATCCATCTCGTTGGAATCCGATGAAAAAGGATACTACACTTTGTTTGAAAAGACGAGAAGTAGTATTGAATCAAATGGTGAAGTATGGATTTTTAGATGAGGCGCAATACGAGGAATACCGCGTAAAGCCACGTGGTATCGACTTCCAACGCGTGAGTCATGATGAAGGACCAGCGCCATATTTCAGAGAAGTACTGCGCAGTAAGATTGATGAGATTCTAACTGCAAAAGGAGATGATGGGGAATTGAAATTGAAGAAGGCAGATGGCACTGGGTATAATCTTTATAGCGATGGTTTGAAGATTTATACCACTATTGATTCTCGAATGCAAGAGCACGCAGAATGGGCGGTGGAAGAACATTTGAGCAAAGAACTTCAACCAGCATTTTCAAAAGATGTGAATCGAAGAAAGAAAGAGAACTATCCATTTTTCAATGGCATCGCAGACAAAGATCGCGATCGCATAATGAAGGAATCAATTGAAGGAAGTGATCGTCATAAAATTCTTTCGGGAAAACAATGTCCCGAATGCAAGCGTCCGAAGGCCTACATCTCAACCATTAGAAGAGATGGTAAGTCATATTATCAATGCGAAGAAGACAAAGGTGGATGCGGTGAAGAGTGGCTAGAACTTGATGAAAAAGGAATTACAGAAGTGTTCAATACACCTGTGAAAATGAAGGTGTACAAGCACGGTGGTTACAAAGACACTTTGCTTTCTCCGCTAGACAGTATCAAATATCACAAGCAAATTTTACATGCTAGTTTGATGTCAGTAGAGCCTTCTACAGGTCACGTGAAAGCATGGGTTGGTGGAATTGATTTCAAATATTTCAAATTCGATAACGTATATCAATCACGTCGTCAAGTAGGTTCTACATTCAAACCATTGGTTTATGCAACTGCTTTGCGAATGGGTAAAAGGGCAACTGAAAATGTTAGTGCTGCGCCGATTTGCATTGGCAATTGGTGTCCTCAAAATAGTGGTGGAGGTTATGGCGATTATACTATGCGCTGCGCCCTTGCGAATTCTGTCAACACTGTAAGTGCTCGTTTGATTGAGCAATATGGCGTAGACAATGTAATTCACTTGGCGAAGAAGATGGGTATTAAAACAAGTCTTCCTCACGTGCCTTCTCTTTCTCTGGGTGTTGCTGAGTTACCTCTCTTTGAGATGGTGGGAGCTACGGCCACTTTCGCGAATCAAGGAGTATATATTGAACCGACATTTATCCTTCGCATTGAAGATAAAAATGGAAGTGTGATTTATGAAAGTGATCCAGTAATTGATCAAGCATTAGATCCAAATATTTCCTATGAAATGTTGACGATGATGAAAGCCGTAGTCGACGGTTCCTGCGGAAGTGGTACTGGTGTTCGTCTGAGAAGTGGAAAGCCTTATGGAAATATTCCTTATCCAACAGCAGGAAAAACGGGAACAACACAGAATAATACTGACGGTTGGTTTATGGGATTGACGCCTGATTTGGTAACAGGAGTTTGGGTTGGAGCGCAAGATCCAACAGTTCGTTTTGCTTCTACTGCTTTAGGGCAAGGAGCAAATACTGGTCTTCCGATCTATGGTTATTTCATGAAAAAAGTTTACGCTGATCCTGAATTGAAAATTTCTAAAGGAGATTTTGCAATGCCTGAAGGATATGCGAAGAGCTTGTCTGGCGCGGGTTACAATCTTGCAACAGATATGGGCTCAATGATGAATTTTGATGATAGCGGTGTTCCTGTTGGAGGCGCCCTTATAGAAACTGGTGAGGCGATAGGTGATGATAATGGAAAGATTGTGGGGGATTCTATAAAGTAAAAGGGTAAAGGGCCCTTCGATACGTTTCATCTCACCTAAAGGTGATCTGAAACACTCAGGGACCGAAGAAATGAAGTCCCTCTCTTTTGGAGAGGTTAATAATGAAAAATAAATTTTATGGCGATATATAAGGTGGTGTCGGGGGCTGAGGAGGCTTGTGCTGACATAAAAGATGGAATGACATTGATGGTTGGAGGCTTTGGTCTCTGCGGGATTCCGGAGAATAGCATTACGCAATTGGTGAAGATGGGTGTTAAGAATTTGACATGCATTTCGAATAATGCGGGTGTTGATGATTTCGGCTTGGGCTTGTTGCTTCAAGGCAAACAAGTGAAGAAAATGATCAGTAGTTATGTTGGCGAGAATGCAGAATTCGAGCGACAAATGTTGAGTGGCGAATTGGAAGTAGAGTTGGTTCCTCAAGGAACACTTGCAACACGTTGTATGGCTGCAGGCTATGGTATGCCGGCGGTGTTTACTCCAGCGGGAGTGGGAACAGAAGTAGCAGAAGGCAAAGAAGTTCGCAATTTCAATGGCAAAGATTATTTGATGGAAATGGCGTTTGACGCTGATTTCGCGATAGTGAAAGCATGGAAAGGCGATACTATGGGTAACCTAGTATTTCGCGCCACGGCCCGCAACTTCAATCCTATGATGGCAATGGCAGGAAAAATTACCATTGCGGAAGTAGAAGAGTTGGTTCAACCAGGAGAGCTTGATCCAAATATGATTCACACCCCGGGAATCTACGTGCATCGTATTTTCCAAGGAAAGAATTATGAGAAACGCATTGAGCAACGCACTGTACGCAGTTAATTAATTAGAACGAAAGAATTATGGCTTTAGATAAGAATGGAATTGCTCGTGAAGTGCAAGATGGAATGTATGTGAATTTGGGAATTGGTATCCCAACACTAGTTGCTAACTTCATTCCTGAAGGAATTGATGTCGTGTTGCAATCAGAAAATGGATTGCTCGGAATGGGTCCATTCCCATTGGCTGGCGAGGAAGATGCTGATTATATCAATGCAGGAAAGCAAACAATCACAACCCTTCCAGGCTCTGTGTTTTTTGATAGTGCGATGAGCTTCGGAATGATCCGCGCTTGCAAGGTAGATTTGACTATTCTTGGTGCGATGGAAGTGAGTGAGAATGGTGATATCGCCAATTGGAAAGTGCCAGGCAAAATGGTGAAAGGAATGGGCGGAGCAATGGATCTCGTTGCTTCAGCAAAGAATATTATTGTTGCAATGCAACACTGCGACAAAGCGGGCAATTCTAAGTTGCTCCCATCATGCGGCTTGCCACTCACAGGTGTGCAATGCGTGAAAAAAATCGTAACAGACTTAGCTGTATTGGAAGTTAAAAATGGTGCGTTCTATCTCTTAGAAAGAGCCCCAGGTGTGAGTGTAGAAGAAATCAAAGAAAAGACTGCTGGTAAGTTGATTATTGAGGGGGAGGTACCGGAAATACAATAGTGAGACAGTGCGCCAGTGTGGCGGTTTTTTAGTGTATTCAAATGCACCCAAGTGGAATCAAATGCACCCGAATGAAAAGTGAAGCCAAATGCACTCAAGTGGAAACAAATGAACCCAAATGAAAAAATGCATTAATTGCTTTTCATTTGGGTTCACTTGAGTTCATTCGAGTGCATTTGTGTTCACGTGTTTCAACTAAATTCATTTGGGTTCACTTGTGTTCACTTGAGTGCATTTGTGTGCATTTGTGTAAACTATTTTCCACTGTCTCACCGCCACACTGTTGTCCACTGCCACACTGTATTACACTGTCTCACTATTTTCAAGGAAGTTCCTTAGCCGAATTATCTCCTCTTCCAGGAGATTGCATCCTTCTAATTTGACGTCGTGGGAATGGAGGTGGAAGGTGATTTTTGTTTGTTCTACATCTATGGTTTTGATGTCTGAAAGGAGCAAAGTTCTTTTTATTCCAGAGATGAAAATTTCATTTTTTGTTTTTCGAATAATGCCCTTTGGAATGACTAGAAATGAATACAAAAGCAGCAATGAAAGAATGATTGCATGAGAAATATTCATTTCGGAAAAATCTATTTTCTTGTCGTGATATAGTACATCGAATAGAAGAGTGATCATCACAATAGGTATGCCTCTCGCTTGGAGAAAGTCGCCTTTTCTTTCAAAGAAAAAATGTTCTGATTTGGCTTGATTCACCGCATATCGAACATAGATTGAATATCCAACGAGCAAGGTCATCAATATTATTGAGACTGTCAAAAATGCCTGGTTGAAATTGAAAATTAGACCACACGTCTGATATGCTATAATCACTTTACCAATGGTGTCAAGTCCGGAGTTGTAGATCTTCATTAGGGGAGATTTGAGAGGGTAAAGGGTAAATTTACTAGGGTAGATTTTAGAGGGTAAAGGGGAGATTTACTAGGGTAGATTTTAGAGGGTAAAGGGTAAATTTTTTATTTTTTATTTCTGATTTTTTATTTGGGTGCTCTCGTGTTCACTTGAGTGCATTTGTGTTCACTTTATTCATTTGTGTTCACTTGAGTGCATTTGAGTTCACTTGTGTTCATTTGAGTGCATTTGTGTTCACTTTTTTCCACTATCACACTACCACACTACCAAACTACCACACTACCAAACTATCCAAGGAGCCGCTTTATCCACGCCAACTTCGAAGTTGTATAGGGTGGGTATTTGAGATTAGGCTCGCCCCAGGTTGGTTTTTTTAGAATGGATTTTTGATGTGAGAAACAATAGAATCCATGTTTGCCGTGGTAGTTGCCGATGCCAGAATTTCCTACGCCACCGAAGGGTCAAT
>JBJOKO010000052.1:0-11037 GCA_046046035.1 Bacteroidota bacterium
CTTGCAATAGTTGTGTCTTCTTGCTCGAATTCTCTAAAAATACGCTGAAGGAATTCGGGATCCATTCCTATTCCTGTATCCCGAATTGAGAATTTTATTTCATCGTAATCTTCATTTCGTCTAACCAGATCGCAATGAATATCGATTATTCCTTTTTCTGTGAATTTTATTGAATTTCCAAGAAGATTAAATAGAATTTGATTGATGCGATGTGAATCACCAATATAGTTGTTCATCAATTTCGCATCAATGGCGTACGTCAATTTATTCTGATTTTCCTTTGCTTTTAAATCAAGTAATTCGACTGTTTTGGTAACAGTTTCAACAATGGAAAATGGAGTTTTTTCGATTGAAAATTTACCGGATTCAATTCTCGAAACATCCAATATATCATTGATAATTGTCAATAATGTATCGGATGCCGATTTAATGATTTCCAGAAATTTGGTTTGATTTTCGTCCAAATCTGTGAACGAAAGTTGTTCGATCATACCGATGATACCATTCAATGGTGTTCGGATTTCGTGACTCATATTAGCTAAGAATTTCGCCTTGTTTCGTGACGATTCTTCGGCTTTGAGTCTGGCGCCAATCAGCGCTTTTTCAAGTGTTTTGATTTCAGTAATATCCCAATGAATTCCGATGGAGCCCATAGTTGTACCATCATCAGAAATCAAAGGAGCGCCGCTAATTAGCCACTTGCGTTGTTCTTTGGCTTTATTTAATATGTCAAGTTCATATACATCTTCTTTACCGACTTGTCTAGCAGTGATTTTTTCTAGCATTATCGGTTTTTGAGAATCGTCTAGTAAAATATCATTTGCTTTTTTCCCGCGTAATTCATCAGCAGAATAGCCACTCATTATTTCAAATGATTCATTGGAGTTTAGAATAAATCCTTCTGGATCTACTTCAAGAAGACCAAGTTTGAAATTATTGATAATCCCACGGAATTTTTTTTCGCGGTTGGCTAGAATTTTCTCAGAATTTTTTCGAGAAGAAATGTCTGTGTATTTCCAAAGATGCCCATTATACTGGCCATTCACGAATAATGGGATGTAGTCACGTTCAACAATCTTTCCACCGACAAAAGTCAACTCTTCATTTAGAACGATTGTTTTTTCACGAAGAATTTCGTTGATTCTTTGAACGAATTTATTCGGATCTGTGAAATGATGTTTGCTTTCTTCGGCGGAATTTGAGCAATCTTGGCCAATCAGAAAATCGGGGCCAACGGGGATTCCGAACATATCGCAAAAGGCTTGGTTTGCCGTAACTATTTTGCGGTTTTGATCTTCTAATAAAATAGCAGCATCAAATTTTTCGAATGTTGATACAAGGTTGTTGAATCTGCTTTTTTGCTCACCAATATCTTGACCGAATGCATTTATATCACCGGTGCTTTTGTGGTGGTTACAGCTAAATACGTAAGTAGTATGTTTTGTTTTAATCTCTGTGCTAACGTTGGTCCATTTTTCGGATAATGATCCAATGAAATGTTTCCAAAACTCCTCAACTGTTATTTCATGGTGACCAAAACTTACAAGGCCCATATTTTGGGCATGAAGATTCGCGAATAAGATCTCACCTTTAGATGACAAACGGAACAATGGCTGAGGATATTCCTCAACCATTGATAATAGTTCGTTATTATTTAGCTGCGTGTTGCTTAATCTAGAGGGCATAAAAGGGTGGCAAAATGTGAAATGCCTTTACTTCATAAAAGTATGTATGATTTTCTCAAATTACAACTTATTGTTTCGAATTAATCTTGGGATTTCCAAGTCATTTGAAAGTAATAAGTAAAAAGTGTATCCGGAAGAACCCATTCGTCGGTGAAAAGCGATTGATCGAAAGAAATTTCTCTTTCAGACAGGAGCAATCCAGTTGGACTTTTCACAAGAAATTTGTACGGTTCAGATTTGAGTTCGTAGTGAGGATAGAATTGGAAAACGGAGTCGTTGGGCCCCATTACATCAACTCCACCACATAGCAGGGAGTCTTCGCTGTTTCGGATCTCATAGCGAGCTCCAAACATTGTTCCCCAGTCGGGGCTTGGTTTAACCCAGATGAAATTGAGTTTTAAGGAATCTGGTATGTAAGGTTCCTCCACCACAATTTCTTCTGGGGTCCAAGTGAACGAATTTTTTGTGCAAGAGGTAAACGTTAACGCAACAACGCCAATGTACCCCAGCCAAAGTAAATTTCTTTTCATAGCCTGAGCGGTTAAATAACAAGAAGTATTCAAGTAATCAAGAGCAATGCGTTTCGCAACGATTGTTACTTCTTTTACTTGTTTTTGCATACTTGAGTTACTTCCTGGAAGGCGCTGAAAGGCTTGAAAAACAAGGGTTTTTCGGCGAATAAAGACCTTGAGACAACACGATATGGGCATGGGTTACATCAGCAGAAGTATGAATGTTTTTTGTGCCAAGTACCTATGTGGCCACAAGATGGGCACAGAGTGTAAAATGATGGTCATAAAAAAAGCCGCTTCTCGTTCGAAGCGGCTTTAAACCAAAACCAAATCCTGTATGAACAGGTACTAGTGTTTCATGAAGTGCGTTAACTGCGTTTCATGTTCCTTAACAAACACAATCGTATATAGACCGCTAGCAAGCGAATTCACATCAATAGAAGATGTTTCGCGTGCGATTTGAGCGGATAATATTTCTTTTCCAGTTGCATCATAAATGATGTATCTCTCTGCTTCCCAATTATTGAACGTGAAATACAATTGACTCAATGTTGGATTGGGATAGATACTTACACTCGTATTTTCAATCTCGTGAATTCCATTGCAATCATCAACGAAAATGGTTTGATCAGCTCTGTTGGCACAACCGTTTTCATCTGTGAAGATGTAAGAGATGGTGTGATTGCCAGGTCCCGCTATTTCAGGATAGAATAAGTTACCAGAAACGCCTATGCCGAGATAGATTCCGCCTTCAGGGAAACCAGTCATGCCGATCGGTCCATCGGTAACACAAGCTTGATCGCTATCTACGAATAGTAATGTTGGTTCGTATAGGACTTCAATGTATAATTCATTTGAGATATTGGAGCAACCATGTTCATCAACATATTCATAGAAAATAATATGTTGACCTCCGCCTGCCTGAGAAGGTATGAATGAATTTCCTTCAACACCAAGTCCTACAAATGTTCCACCAAAAGGTACTGCAATCATATTCACATAATCTTGTGAGATGCACGCGGTATCACTAGCGATAGCAGCCATTATTTCAACAGGTTCGTATATGCTTACTTCAATAGCATCACTGGTTGAAATACATCCATTCGCTGCCATAGCATTGACAGTGTATGAGCCAGCTTCATAGACAATGATTGTTGTATCAGTCTCTGAAGTGCTCCACGTGAATGTTACCGTGTCGTTTGAAGCGGCTGTTAATGGAACACTACCACTGCCACAAAATTCTGTTGGTCCTTCTGGAAATGCTGAGACATCTGGTGCTTCGAGCATATTTAGATGGATGACATTGGATACTCCTTTGCAGCCAGTTGCAAGCATAGTTCCTACAACATAGATTGTCATAGAAGTATCTACCGTAACTACTGTTGCAGTATCGCCAGTGCTCCATAGAAACGAGTCTGCGCCACCAACTGACATACCTACACTTTCACCTTCACAAAAGTCAACAGGACCGAGAAGATCGACGGTAACGTATGGGTTATAACAATCTTGAACTTTTCCGAAATATCCGTCAACACTGCCTGCATAATCGGTTTTCCAGCCGTTGAATGCAACACCAGTTGATGCGGTGATCCCAGCGAAAATAACTTTGGAATTTTCATCTGCTGACATTGAGCGCATTTGATCATCGCCGCTTCCTCCCAAGTAAGAAGACCATTTTTTTACTCCAAGAGAATCATATAATGCAAAGAAGAGATCAATTCCTCCAGCATTGCTTTCTTGAAATCCATTTTCATAAATATTATTTTCTGAAGATGTAATTCCACCGATATAGACATTGCTTAATTCGTCAACCGCGATTCCGTATCCTTTGTCTTGTCCTTCACCACCGATGTAAGTTGACCAAATTTTGTCGCCAAGCAGATCATATTGTGAAAGGAATCCATCGAATGCACCACCACCATTTGTATTTTGATCAGCCGAAGCAGTTGCAATTCCAGAAGTAGATGCGGTGCTTCCACTTACGTGTATTTTATTGAAATTATTGAAAGATGCTGCATGTGCAAGATCGTCTCCAGGTCCACCGATGTAAGTTGACCACATAATCATTCCTGTCAAGTCAAACAATAGAATTATTCCATCATGCTCACCTCCGCCATAAGTGGTTTGATTGCCACCCATAGCTATTCCAGCTGTTGAAGATGTAGAGCCACTCACCAATAGGAAACCCTCTTCTGAGAAAGAAATGTTTCCAGCGATTTCTTCACCAGAATTTCCGAGATATGAGCTCCACGTTGAAGCGCCTTCTGAATCAAATGATGACATGAACATATCGGAAATGCCGCCTCCATAGTTTCCTTGGAATAGAGACGAACTAACAATATTGGTCGATTTAGTATTAAGCAGTGCTGAAACAGATCCATCAGCTGCGAATGTTACGCTAATGCCTTCGTCTTCATTATTTCCACCGATGTAACTGCTCCATTCGAGTTGACCAGCAGACGTGAATTTTGCAATAAAGGCGTCATAAGACCCACCTCCATAGGTGGTGTTTGCCCCGCCTGTTGCAATATTTGATTGAGAGGATGTTGTTCCAATAATAACGAGACTTCCATTTTCATCAATTGCGATGCCATTGGCGAACTCACTTTGAGATCCTCCAAAATAAGTGCACCACAATCGTTGACCATCGGCATCAAATTTTGCAATAAAGGCGTCATAGTTTCCACCACCATAGGTTGTTTGATAACCTCCTGTTGCAATATTGGTTGTAGCAGAAGTGAAACCGGTAATATACGTGTTGCCACCTTCATCAGAGCAAGTAGAAGTGACTTCATCGTATCCAGAACCACCAAAGTATGTGGTCCAAAGTACATCTGGATCGATAGTTAAATCAGCCTTTGTGTTGTATGCACCAATATTGAATGAAAGTATGTTTGATTGAAGTTTGAATGAACTGTTTACTTTTCTTTTTCCTTGAAAAGAAATAGGTGAGGCCTCAGTGATGGTTCCTAGTTTGGAATTGATATCTAGACCGCCCTTTGCATTCAAACGAATGTTGTCGGCATGATCGAATGCAATCTGAATGTCATTGGGATTGCCGCCGGGGTGAACAATGAAATCGTACTTCAATCCATTTGGACTAGTGTAAATTACCCAGTCTATTTTATCATAAACATTTAAAAGAGTTACTTTTCCAAATGCTGATGATTGGATCGGAAGCGCATTATTATCAGTATAAAAAGTCTCCGTGTAATTAGCCGCATTTGAAGGCATGTATTGAGCATTCAAATTAGAACCAATCAATCGCATATCGATGCGATGTGTTTCTGCAGCAGCAGTTTTATCATCAGGAGTTGCAAAAAATTGGTATGAAATACAATTAGACTTTATAAATGCAGAAAACTCACTGCTATGTATGAAGTACAAAACAGCGTCAGCATCAGTTGAATTGGAAGATTTGATTTGTCCGCAATTCTCAATAAGATAATTGTGTGAATTACTAGATAAATCAGTGGCTCTAGAGTTTAGAGTGATAAGAAAAAGTGCAGTACAAAAGAAAGTGAGTAATACCCTTTTTTGTAAATTCTGTCTCATAGTAGTAGATAATTAAGTGTTATTCAAAAACACACTTTTGTACGCCCTCAAACATAAAAAGGTTAAGCGGGAATGGTCTCTAAACCCTTGATTTTACTAACGTTAGGCTGTCAATAAGGAATGAGTTGCGAAATTCAATACATGAAGTTTAAAATGAGGGGTCTGTGATATTGAATTTTTTTTTCTTATTGTTGCTCATTATGAATGCCGCCCTAAAAAACATGACGCAAGTCATATTCTCTCATCGCTTTTTGATGACTATTCTAATAATGTCGTGTGCATTATTGTCTAACTCACAAAAAGGATTGCTCCATGGTAAAGTTGTAGACTCAGAAGGAGAGCCAATTCCTGGTGCAATTATTTCTGCGGTGATGATTGATAGCACCGCAAAGAGTAATTCTGAAATTATCGGAACTGTATGCGATTTGGATGGAAATTATTCTGTTGCTCTCAATGAAGGTGAATACAATATTGAAGCAAGGTTTGTCAGATTTAAAACATCTCAAATTGTTTTGAAAATAAATGCTGGAGGAGATATCGTTTGGAACTTCGTTTTAGACCAAGATGAAGAAGTTCTTGGAATCGTTGTTATCTCCGCGGGGAAGTTTGAGCAAGATCTTGGAGAGGTTACGGTTAGTATGGAAGTAATCAAACCGAAATTAATTCAAGACAAGAACTCGAATTCTATTGATGAAATATTGCAACAAACACCTGGTGTGGCAATAGTTGATGATGAGCCACAAATTAGAAGTGGAAGTGGTTATAGTTTTGGCGCAGGAAGCCGAGTACAAATATTGATGGATGATATTCCGATGATTAGCGGAGATGCTGGAAAGCCAACGTGGGACTTTTTACCTATTGAAAATCTATCGCAAGTAGAAGTGATTAAAGGTGCGTCGAGCGTGCTTTATGGAAGTTCGGCGCTTAGTGGTGCAATCAATATGCGTACTGCTTTTCCTGGCGATAAGCCGGAAACTCAAGTGACCTTTTTTCACGGAGTATTTAGCACCCCTCAGACTTCAGAAGGAAAATATTGGACGGGCATGCCAATGAAAACGGGAGGAAGTTTTCTTCATAAAAGAAAAGTAGGGAATCTTGATTTTGTTATCGGTGGTTATTTCCTCGGAAGTGATGGTCATTTAGGACCGCAACGAGATACAATTACAGGTGAGTTTAGCAATGGATACAACCCCTTTACAGCCGACAGATACGAAGCTGAAACGCGAGGAAGAATGAATATTAATCTTCGATATAGGTCAAAGAAGATCGTGGGACTATCTTACGGTGTGAATACAAATTGGAGTTTAAGCAACTCGCTGTCGACCTTGATCTGGGAAAATAGTACTAATGGATTGTACGGTGCCTATCAAGGTAGTGCAACAAGAACCGAACAAACACTCGGTACAGTAGATCCTTTTGTTGTATACACTCCGAAGGAAGGAGTTAAACACTCATTGCGCGGCCGATGGCAAAGTCTCGACAACAAGAACGACAATAATCAAGGTAATTTTAGCGATGTGTTTTATGGTGAATACCAATTTCAAAGAACATGGAATACAGCGCGAATAAAAAATTTGACTACAAATATTGGAGCGGTCTCAACAAGTACATTCTCTCGTGGCCAGCTGTATATTGGAGGCAACGAGGATGGAAAAAACACAGCAACTAATCGAGCGGCCTATCTTCAAATAGACAAGAAATGGGGAAAGCTGAATGCTAGTGGTGGTGTGCGATATGAGATGTTTGATATAAATGGTTCTAAGGAATCGAAACCTGTTTTTCGAGCTGGATTGAATTACAAAGTTGCTAAGGCGACTTACATAAGGGCTTCATATGGTCAAGGATATCGATTCCCGAGCATTGCTGAGAAATTTATTGTTACCGCTCTTGGCGCGGTCAAGATTTATTCTAATCCGGATCTTCAATCTGAGACATCTTACAATGCTGAATTTGGAATTAAGCAAGGATTTAAAATAGGAAATTTCAAAGGCTTTGCAGACATCGCGGTATTCCAACAAGAGTTTAAAAATTATATTGAATTTACTTTTGGTCAGTGGGCAGCGCCAACTTTAAGTAATCTACTTGGGTTTGGTTTCAAGAGTATTAATACCGGGAAATCACGTGTAAGAGGCGCTGAGTTTAGCGTTATGGGAGAGGGCAAAATTGGCCCGGTTAAATTCGAAATGCTTGGCGGTTATACATATACTTTGCCTGAGAGCTTGACTCCTGATCTAGTCTATGCCCGAAGAAATGATTTGAATTCAACGGAAGTAACCTACACAAATACTAGTTCTGATCCGACGAATAATATTCTGAAATATCGTCTTCAGCATTTAGTGCGTTTTGATTTGCAAGGGACATGGAGATCAATCTCATTAGGTGGAAGCTTTAGATACAACAGTCACATGCAGAACATTGACAATGCATTTGAGTTTTTAGAAACTACGGTGCCTATGTTTTTCGATCCTGGTATTGTTGCTTGGCGTGAAAGCCACACTGTTGGTGATTTTATTTTTGATTCGCGTATTTCATGGAAGGTAAACGAGCATCATAAAGTTGCGTTTGTCGTAAATAATGTATTGAATAGAGAGTATGCTATTCGACCTTTGTCCATTGAAGAGCCACGTTTAAGCACCGTTCAATACACATTCAATTTTTAAGATGAAAATAATTGGAATAATTCCAGCGCGTTATGGAAGTTCGCGATTTCCGGGAAAACCGTTGGTAGATATTTGGGGCAAGCCGATGATTCTCCGTGTTGTGGAGCGCGCAGAGGCGAGTAAATCGCTTTCAGAGGTCATCGTGGCAACAGATGATGTAAGGATCGCGGAAGTGGTTTTAAAGGCAGGAAAGAGAGTTGTTATAACATCTGAGGAGCACCCGAGCGGCACCGATAGGTGCCGTGAAGTAGTCGAGAAACTCGGAGTCTCAGTTGATGCTGTTATTAATATTCAGGGGGATGAACCTTTCGTAAAGCCCGATAGATCATTTGGCCCAATTAATATCAGATCCGAAAAAGCAAATAGCGACTTTGGCGATTAAAATTGAAGATCCCAATTGGTTGGGTGATCCCAATAAAGTGAAAGTTGTTTTTGATAAAAACGGTAAAGCGCTTTATTTCAGTCGTCAAGCTATTCCATATGTAAAGAATATGGAGCAAAGTGATTGGTTGAATAAATTGGATTACTTCAAGCATATTGGACTGTATGCATACAAAACCGAAGTGTTGAATGAGATTTGCGAATTAAAAACTTCGAGTTTTGAACAAGCGGAATCCCTTGAGCAGCTACGTTGGCTACAAAATGGGTATTCTATTTTTGTTGGGGTAACTCATTGGGAAACACCAGCTATTGACTCTCCAGCTGATTTAGACGCTCTTTTAAAGTCCAACGAGAGTTCGTACTTATAAACAATTTCGTATCTTCGCCGCATGCGTTTGCAGGCATTCATAGTAGAATTATTATTCGAACACGACTGTGTTATCGTTCCCGGTTTTGGGGGCTTGGTAGCGAATTATCGCTCCGCGCGACTCAACCGTGTTTCGCATATGATTCATCCTCCTTCGAAGCATGTAGGTTTCAACCGAAATCTTATCCAAAACGACGGACTGCTTGCTAACCACATTTCAATTGCTTTAGGAATCACCTACAAAGACGCTCAGACCAGTATTGAAGAACAGGTATTAGAGTTCAAAAGAGCTCTTGCTACCGAAGGTCGATTGGTGTGGGAAAAGATTGGTGTTTTCTTTAATGACAAGTCAGGTTATTTGCAATTTATTCCAGAAGATCAAGAGAATTTTCTTCTAGAATCTTTTGGACTAACATCTATTCAACTTAAGCCTATTGCAGTTGAATTGCCGATTGAAGAGAAAGAAGAGACTGTAGTTGTAGAATTGCCTGTGGCAGTTGAAGAGAAGAAAGGAATAAGTCCTTGGAAAGTAGCTGCAGCCATAGCTATTCCAATCGGATTGGCAGCTGCATTTTTAGTGGGTGGTCGTGTGGGTGGAAATCAACTGAACTTTGCTTCTTTGAATCCATTTTCAACAGAACAGATTACTACCCCTTACAGAATGCTTGCTCCGTTTGATCGCGAAGAACCAAGCATCATCAGTGAATCTGGTTTTGAAAAAGTGTTGCGTGATTCATCTTCTGTAGAAGTGCTTAGCTACGACTTCGTAAATGACAAAGCTTCAGCACAAGGTATTCGCGTGGTTGTTAATCGCAAGATGATTGCTCCGGCAGAATCTACGGCAACATCGAAAGACAACCCTGTTGTTGTTGATGCTGTTTCTAAAAAAGCGTTTGATGTTATTGGCGGCGCATTCATGGTAGAAGAAAATGCTACTAGACTTGTAAGTGAGTTGAGGTCCAAAGGATATGATGCGCATATGGCCGGAAAGCGCGGTGCTCTTCATTTAGTGGCATTTGGCTCTTACAGCACACATGCAGAGGCTTCACAAGCTTTGACAGAGATCAAGACTAAAGAAGGAAAAGGCGCTTGGATCAAGCGTAATTAATCGAAAAAATTTATGGGAAAAGTGAAAGTTCGCAATGTCATTTTTGACTTTGGAGGTGTATTGTTTGAAATAGATTACCACGCACCAGTGCGCGAATTCAAAAAGATAGGCTTCGAAAATTTCGAGGAGATTTATTCACAAGCATCACAATCAAAATTGTTTGACAAAGCTGAAACTGGAAAAATTTCGAATGAAGATTTCTATTCGGAAATTCATGCTTATTGCCCTAGTGCATCGAGACAACAAGTGGTAGATGCTTGGAATAGTATTTTACTCCATTTAATGCCCGAGAAGGTTGAAGTGGTTGCGAATACACAAGCTGCGGGAATGCGAGTTTTTCTATTGAGCAATACGAATGCTATTCATGTTGCTGAATTTGAAAGAATGATTGAAGAGACTTATGGCTTGAGAAAATTCAAATCCTATTTCGAGAAAGTATATTATTCGAATGAAATAGGAATTAAGAAGCCTTATCCTGAAACCTTTTTAGAAGTGTGCAAATGGAATGATTTGGATCCAGCGGAAACTTTGTTCATTGATGATTCTTTGCAGCACGTAGAGGGCGCAAAAAAAGCCGGACTTCAAGTTGCGCACTTGAAATCCGACTATACTTTGGAGCAAATATTTGCTGATTTTATTCTTTGATTCCCGCTAGATCAAGCATGAAAGCGTAGTCAAGGGCTATTTCTTTTAGGTATTCGAAACGACCACTTTTTCCGCCGTGACCTGCATCCATGTTGCACCACATAATGAGCAAGTTGTTGTCTGT
>JBJOKO010000053.1:0-10969 GCA_046046035.1 Bacteroidota bacterium
ATCTAATCCAGCCTTCATTTCATCGATAATTGCTTCAGGTGATTCGCTGCGTGGATTGTCGCTTGTAATAATCAAACGATCGCTTGATTCAGCAGAGATTTGCGCCATCACTGGACGTTTTGCTTTATCACGATCTCCACCGCATCCTACAATAGTGATTACTTGTTCAGTACCACTTCTGATGTCTTCGATTGTGCTCAAAACATTGCGCAATGCATCAGGAGTGTGAGCGTAGTCAACTACTGCAGTAATTCCTTGTTTATTGGTGAAATATTGAAAGCGTCCTTCTGGTGCTTCAAGCATAGAAAGCGTTGTCAATACTTCCATTTTATCCATGCCTAATTCAATCGCTGTTGCATATACTGCAAGCAAATTGTAAGCATTGAATCCACCGATTAATCGAGTGAATAGATCTTGAGAATCTATTGTAAGATGAAGTCCACCAAAACTATTTTCTACCACTTTGGCTTTGAAATCAGCCATGCTTTGCAGCGCATACATTTTCTTCTTCGCTTTGCAATTTTGAACCATGATTTCGCAATGGCGATCATCATGATTTACAAGAGCGAATGATGAAGAAGGCAACATATCAAAGAGCATTTTTTTTGCTTTGATATATTCATTGAATGTTTTGTGATAGTCTAAATGATCGTGAGTGATGTTTGTGAAAATCGCTCCTCTCAATGTTGTGCCCGTCAAACGATGTTGATGCAAAGCATGAGAAGAAGCTTCCATAAAGCAATACTCACATCCCGCTTCTACCATTTGAGCAAGCAATTTTTGCAAGCTGATAGCGTCAGGCGTAGTATGTGTTGCAGGAATTTCTTTGTCGTTGATTTTGTTTACAACAGTTGAAAGAAGTCCTGTTTTATAACCCATCTTTCTTGCCAATGCATAAAGCAAAGTGGCAGTAGTTGTTTTTCCATTGGTGCCGGTTACAGCAACAATTTTGATATTTTCTGAAGGATTGTCGTAATAGTTTGCAGCGATATAACCGAGCGCTTCTGCAGAGTTGTTGACTTGAATGTAAGTCACATGTTCTGCAGGATTCGCAGGAATTTCTTCGCAGATAACGGCTACCGCTCCAGCTTTAATGGCTGTTTCGATATAGTCATGACCATTGCTGTTTACTCCGCGAACAGCAACGAACAAACTGAATGGTTTCACAGCGCGTGAATCCATTGTGATATGCTCTACTGCAGTATTGGTAGAACCGAATACATCAGTGATGCGAGCACGATACAATATGTCCTTTAGTAGCTTCACGACAATTCGATGGTTATGTATTTATTTGATTTGCTTGATGCACCGGGTGCAACAGACTGTCTCTTCACCGTTCCAACTCCAAGGATTTGGACTTTTATTCCTTCACTTTCCAATAGGAATAGAGCATCTTGAAGCCCCATCCCTACTACGTTTGGTACTGTGCCAGGTGTAATGGTTCTATTGCTCAACGTCACATTTTCCTTGCCTGTGGCAGTGTTCACATAGTCGCCATTGCTTTCTTCGATTGTTGCGATATTCAATGTTTTGAATACAGTGAAAAGCTCTTTGGTAGATCCGCTTTTCGAAACAGGCATCATTTTGTTTGCAAGCATCAATGAGTCTACAGGCGTTTGTGTGCCGTGGAAATCAAGTTGAGTAGAGTAAATTTTATCTGCTAATTCTTTGAATACTGGAGCTGCAACAGCACCGCCATAGTAAGCGCCGCTTGTTGGATTGTGCACGACTACGATGCATGAATAGCGGGGATTTTCAGCTGGGAAATACCCTACGAATGATCCACGGTATTTGTGCTCTTCATATCCTGCACCATCGTTTACCCATGCAGTACCAGTCTTTCCAGCAACGTGGTATGGTGAGTTTTTGAAAACACTTTCTGCAGTACCACCTTTCTCCATCACACCTTCCATCATTTTTCTGCACTCTTTAAGTGTTTCTTTTTTGCAGATGGATTGATTGAGTACAACAGGATTTTTCTTTTCTACAACTCGTCCATTTTGACGAATTTCTTGAACGAACAATGGGCGAACAAGAGTTCCATTATTTGCTACAGCATTATACAAAGTCAAAATCTGAAGTGGAGAGAATTGTGTTTCATAGCCAATCGCCATGTTCGTCAAACTCAATCCAGACCAGCCTTTTGCTTTAGTTGAAGTATAAAGTTTTGGTTTGAATTCTCCTGAAAGTTCAAGATCCATCGGTTTTCCTAAACCGAATGAATTCAGTTTGTCTAAGAATTTCTGTGGATTCTTTTCAAATGATTTTTTTACTAATAATGCTGTTCCAATATTGGATGATTTTTCAAATACTTCTTCAGCACTAAGAGTACCATGACCGCCATTTTCTTTGTTGGAATCGGTCATTTCTTTTCCATAGAAAAAGATGGAACCATTTCCTGTTTCAACACTATCAGAAAGTGAAATGAGATCTTCATCCAAACAAGCCATAAGGCTTGCTAGTTTGAATGTAGAACCAGGCTCGATACCTTGGGCGATTGCTAGATTGAGATTCTCATCATACACTCCAGTTGCAGGATTCAGAGAAAGATTTGCAATAGCACGGATATAACCGGTTTGCACTTCCATAAGAATAGCGCAACCCCATGAAGCACCATGTTCGGTAAGTTGTCTGCGCAATGCAGCATCAGCCACATCTTGCAAATGCACATCAATAGTCGCAACTATATCCATACCTGGCGTTGGCTCCACTTGGAATTCATCGTTCATTGGGCGCCATTCGCCACCAGCCATTTTCTCTTGAAGTTGTCTTCCTTTTTTACCAGCAAGAATTTCATCGTAAGCCAATTCAAGTCCTACTTGGTTGTCTTCACGATTTAGCCCAATGGTGCGCGCAGCAAGAGCTCCGAAAGGTTTTTTTCTTTTGCTTTTTTCAATAAATACAAAACCACTCTTCATTCTTCCTTTGCGAATGAGTGGGAATGTTTTGATTTTTTGAAGTTGATTGTAATCAACGTGATCAGTTATTTTTTTATAGCGATCATGTGTAGCGCGAGCGTTTGCAAAAAGTTTTTTGTATTCACCTGGAGTTTTGTCGCCAAGTAGTTTTGAGAATGCTTGAGCAAGTGAATCTATCTTCGCTCTGTACTCGTCTTGATCGTATTTCGCTTCGCTATCCCATCTAATTTCATAATCGGGAACGCTAGTAGCAAGAAGGCTTCCATCGCTAGATAGGATTTGTCCGCGTGAAGGTGTGATTTCAGCAGCTCTGAATGCTTTGCTTTCGCCAAGCAACATTGCATCTGGATCTGGAAATGCTTGAAGCCAAATCACTTTACCAAAGATGGCAAGCGCAACTATCCCGAGCATCATTGCGATGCCGTATGCTTTTTTAGAAACATCACGTGCTAGTTGGTTGCTCATTTTTCCTCCTCAAAAAATCCAGGTTCAACATCGATGAATTGTGGAGGCGTTCTTAGTTCTTTCAAACCAAGAGCTTCTATATCGCGGGCCACGCTGCTTTGCTGCTTGCGTGTTTCCAGAGTAGACAGTGTAGTGTTGTATTCAGAACGAATTTCTTTTAGTCGGTTTTGTTGACGTACGATTTCACGGTGTGTGTTTTCGAAGTAGTACATCAGCGCGATATTGATGATGAAAAGAATCGCGATGAAACCGATGAAAGGCAAGTGATTGATAAGTCCGTCGCGAGTAAGGAATTCGCCGCTCAATACTGTTCTGAAAGATTTTGCGACTTTGCCACTTTTGCGGGGAGGAGTAACTGGTGCTTCTACTGGTGTAGGCACTTCTTCAACGTGTTGAGGTTTGTCAGGTACTCTAAATGTGTTCATTTTCTCACTTATCAGGCAACAGGATGTAGTCTGTTGCCATGGGCTTTATCAAATAAGAATTACAACTTTGTTGCAACTCTTAGTTTAGCACTGCGTGCTCTTGTATTCTCTTGTATCTCTTGTTCTGCTGGGATGATTGGTTTGCTTTTTAGTGGCGCCAATGGTCTCAGTAGATTTCCAAAAAAGTCTTTTTCAGGTTCTCCCTCGAAGTTTCCTGTTTTCATGAAATCCTTTACCAATCGGTCTTCTAGAGAGTGGTAACTGATTACTGAAAGTCTTCCACCAGGTTTGAGCACTTCAGAAGATTGTTGTAGAAATGTTTTGAGCACTTCCAATTCTTCGTTCACTTCTATGCGCAGCGCTTGAAATACTTGTGCGTAGAATTTGTGTTCTTTTCCTTTTTGTGTGAAGGGCAGGAGAGCATCCATCAATTCGCCGCTCGTTTTGATTGGTCTATTGAGAATGATGGTTCGAGCTACTTTGTGCGGTGCGTCAACTTCGCCATACACTCTGAGGATTTTCATCAGCTCAGTGTCTTCGCTTTTGTTGACCACATCTGCTGCGGTTTTTTTTCTTTTCTGATCCATGCGCATGTCTAGAGGCGCATCGTATCGGATAGAGAAGCCGCGTTCTTCAGAATCAAATTGATGGCTGCTCACTCCTAAGTCTGCGAGTATTCCATCTACTTGTTTGTGACCGCATAGTCGAATCCAGTTCTTCATGAATTGGAAATTTTGATCTACGAGTGTGAATCGAGGGTCGTTGATGGTATTTGCAATAGCATCAGGATCCTGATCAAACGCGATCAATTTTCCTTGAGGTCCCAGTCTTTTCAAAATCTCTCGCGAATGCCCGCCACCACCGAAGGTGACATCCACGTAAACCCCGTCGGGCTTGATGTCTAGGCCATCTACCGATTCATTCAACAGCACAGGTTGGTGGTAGTTACTCACGGTTGATTGGCTTTGGTTAATGGTTGCAGATATGAAGCGTCAACTCCATTTCTGATTTAGTCGTTAAGCTGTCCTAGATCGCGTTGAACCTGTTCGGCCAATGCGGCGAAATCGCTCTGGTTGTTTGCCACCATTTTGTTGTGGTTGCCAACACTCCAGATTTCCATTTTCTCAAGTGCACCCACTACCACGAGTTCGTTGTTCTTTTTCAAATCGATTTCAGCATAGTCAAGAAGTGTTGCTGGTAGAGAAAGTCGACCAGCATTGTCGAGCTCAAGCGGAGTAGCTCCATTTAAAAATCTTCTCATGAATTCGAGGTGATTTCTGTTGTAGCGATTCAGCTTACTGAAGTCTTGTTGAATACGATCCCATTCGGGTTTTGGGTAGAGCACCAGACAGTTGGAATAGATGTCGCGATTGATCACCATGCCGTGGTGTATAACCTCCTCGAGCTGCTTGCGCAGCTTGGAAGGAAAGAGCATTCGGCCCTTATTATCCACTTTACATATATGTTCTCCTAAGAGGTTGAGCATGGTAACTAGTCTGTCTAGGACGGCACGAAAATACCCCAAAATTCCCACTTTTTACCACAAAGGTCGATTTTTTGTCTTTTTGTTGATAAAATCGATTTTTTGAAATGCGCTTTTGCTTTTCTGAAATGCTCTAAAATACTGGTTTATAGAGCTATTTTTAGTGTTTTTGGGGTGGTGGTAAAAAGTGGGAGGAAATTGGTGATTACTCGTTTTTGGACCTTGTGAAAGCAGTTTTTTTTTACCTACATTCGCCGTAATCGTTTTGTACAATCGCTTATGGATTATCAGTTAAAAGAGGAAGGACAGTTCCGATACATTCAAGAAGGTGAGGGTAAACCTCTTATCCTGTTGCATGGCTTGTTTGGAGCTTTGAGTAACTTCCGTGAAGTAGTGGATCATTTTTCTAAGCGCTATACAGTGCTTATTCCAATGCTGCCGCTTTATAGTATGCCCGTACTTTCTACTGGCGTAAAAAGCATTGCTGAATTCTTAGATGAATTCATTGAGTATAAAAAATTCGACAAAGTGAGTTTGCTTGGCAACTCACTAGGCGGACACGTTGCTCTCGTATATACAAAGCAGCATCCTGAAAAAGTAAGTGCGCTCATTCTAACTGCAAGTAGCGGTTTGTATGAAAATGCATTTGGATCTTCTTTTCCGAGAAGAGAAGACAAGGAGTTTATTCGCAAGAAAGTCGCTGTGACATTCTACGATCCTAAACATGCTACTGATGAATTGGTAGACGAATGTTTTGATGTGGTGAATGATCGCAATCGCGTGTTGCGTATTCTCGCTTTAGCAAAGAGTGCTATTCGTCACAACATGGCGAAGGACTTGCCGAACATGACAATGCCGGCTTGTTTGATTTGGGGAAAGAACGATACCATTACTCCTCCAGAGGTAGCAGAAGAATTTAAAACTCTTCTTCCAAACGCGTCTCTCTATTGGATTGATGAATGCGGTCACGCCCCCATGATGGAACACCCCACTCAATTCAATGCGATTTTAGACTCGTGGTTTGATAGTTTGGGCTCTTGAAAATTTGGACACAGAGTAAAGAAGGTACACAGAGTACACTGAGAAGAATTTCTTTAAAAAAATTCTTTTTTAAATTACATCAAAAGTCAACCATCAGACATCAACCATAAAAAAATGATTATTTCTGCGGAATTTGTGAAGTCTTCAACTGATTGGTCTAAGTGCCCTAGTCCGGTGTTTCCGGAAGTGGCGTTTATTGGCCGCAGTAATGTGGGGAAGAGTAGTTTGATTAATCGTGTGGTGAATAAGAAGGGTTTGGCAAAGACTTCAGGTCGTCCGGGAAAAACGCAGACTATTAATCACTTTATTATAAATGAAGAAAAGAAGCCTTGGTATCTTGTCGATTTGCCGGGCTATGGATATGCGAAAGCGTCGAAGTCATCGCGTGAGACATGGGAGACATTTATTGTTGACTACGTGAATAAGCGCGCGAATTTGCTTTGCACATTTATATTGATTGATTCACGTCACGAGCCACAGAAGATCGATGTAGATTTCATCGCACAGATGGGTGAGTGGGAGATACCTTTTGCATTGGTATTTACTAAAGCAGATAAAATGAAACCAGGAGGTTTGGAAAACAACCTCAAAGTCTATAAAGATAAATTGTTGGAGTATTTCGTCGAGTTACCCAACATCTTCGTTACCTCCGCCGACAACGGTATGGGGAAAGATCAATTAGTAAAATTCCTAGAAGAGCTCACCAGAGCACCACTGCCTAAGTCGATGTTTTGATAGTTTGGCAGTGAGACAGTGTGGCGGTGAGACAGTGTAAAAAGTGTACCCAAGTTGAAACAAATGCACCCAAGTGAACCCGAATTGAAAAGGGTAAAGGGTATAGGGTAGATTTAAAAGGGTATATTTAAAAAAGCCAATAGCCAATTGCTAACAGCCAATAGCCAAAATTTCACCGTCTCACTGTCACACTATTTAATCTCCAGCTTCTCCGCATAGTACTCGCAGAAATCCCGCATGGTGTCGGCCATCTTCTTTTCGCCGGTGGCTTTTTCGAAACTGTCTGCTAGGGTTAAAATCGTTTGATGAATGAAACGCTTCATCTCATCGACTTCCATTTCTTTATTCCATAAATCAATACGCAATGTGTTGCGCTCTTCTTTGTCCCAAACGGATAAGATCATGGCTTTCGCTTCAGCTGTTTTGCCATTGTCTTTTGCGTTCCAAACGATTTTTTCTGGAACGTTGTTCTCGTCTAGATCTATCTCGAATTTGATTTCTGTCTTTTTCATCGTCAAGGTTTTTCTGGTTTGAAGGCCTTCAAAATTTTCTGTGAATCTTTTTCCGCAAGCAATTGCTGGATTGTAATAGATGGATTCTCTTTCATATAAGCTCTCACCATTTTCCATCCAAGCCAAATCCCCAACTGAGATGGCGAATCCTGTGGAATCGCACCGATATTGGTGAATGGACCAAAGTCAATCCATTTTTTATTGTTGTTGTATTCTTTCTCGAACAATACTTCTTGTTTCGCGAGTTCTTTCCAAACGTTCCATTCATTGGCAATTGCCCACTCCATATTTTCTGTCGACCAGTTCATCTTAGTAGAATCTTCGGTCATCGGCATCAAAGCGTCAAGCATGTACATCACTTTTCCTTGCTGAACAATCAAATCAAGCAATGTCGCGCCGCGGGTGTTGCGGTCAGACTTGTTGCATTGTGCCCACGAAAAATCTTTCATCGCATTCACCACCAAATAATCGGGGCGCATATCGTCTTTGAAATATCGTGGGAAAATGTCATTGGGAAATAATTTCACAATGCTATCCTGAGGTCCAAGGAAAAAATCTAGTCCCACGGAAATGACTGAATCGGTAGAGTAGGCACTGAAGTTGAGCCCGGAATTCATGTACACAACATTCGGCGCTACAGAATCGGGGAAGAAGTGATGCCATCTGCGAATCGCCTCGGTGAATTCAGCATTCACCTCGTTGATCTTATCTGTATTGTAAAGCTTGTCGATCTGCATCTGTAAGGCGCGCATGTCGCGATGACTCACGAAGCCTTCTAATACTGCGAAGTTAGAATCGGGCTGACATCGCGCCGCTTGGAGAATTACCTCCATATAGTCGCAATAGAAGCCTCTGTACTTTTGGTATAGTTGTTGGCCTGTGCGCGCCGGATCTGTGAAATCGGCATTGAAAATATCGTGGTCGAAGCGGTCGAAACGCACTTCAAGTTTTGACTCAGAAACGTCCACTTTCTTCAAAGGGTCGTCTTCACAAGATGTGAACACCAAAACTGTGAAAATCAATACATAATTAAAGATTCGCATATTGAATGAGGATTGTTAGCTTTGCAATGCAAAAGCGAAGCTGCAAGTTTAACGCAGTAAACTAATAGAACATGAAAAAAATTACCCTTTTTACCCTCTTAACCCTGTCAGCTATTATAACTAACGCTCAGGATTTCCAAAAGTTCAAAATAGCTGCGCGCTTTAGCCCAGGTATCGCTTGGATGAAGCCAGATTCTAAATACATCACCAATGAGGGCAACGTAGCTCGTTTTGGTTTTGGTATCTCTATGGATATTCATTTCACCGAAAACTACGCTTTCGGCACTGGTCTAGAAGTGACTCGTATGGGCGGAAGCCTTTCTTACTTGAATAGCGCTCGCTATGATGGTGTAGATTACGTAATGTCACGCACTCGCGATTACCGCTTACAATATGTTGAAGTGCCTCTTACTTTAAAACTGCGCACCAACGAAATTGGATACATCACCTACTGGGGTCAATTCGGTATCATACCAGGCCTTAACATCAACGCAAAAGGCGATGATACTGTAGATTTCCTTTATGGTAAGTCAGATACAGGATGGGGTGAAACAGATCGCGTTTCTTTCTCTTCTGAAGACGAAGACATCAAAAACGATATCAATATCTTCCGTGTAGGATTGCTTATCGGTGCTGGTATCGAGTATAGTCTTAGCGGAAATACTGCTGTTCTTGCAGGTATTAGTTACAACAATGGTTTCACAGATGTTTTGGATGGTGACCTAGTAGTAACAGACGAGAGCGATAAGCCAGTTTTCGAAGGTGGCAACCCAAAGAAAAATGAAATGAAGTCGATGTCAAACATCCTTCAATTGAACATCGGTATCAAATTCTAATTGTCGATTTCGTTGAATACAGAAGCGGTTGTAAAGCACATTGTGCAATGGTTGAACTCCTATAGTGAGAGTTCGAAGACCAATGGTTTTGTTGTAGGAGTGAGCGGTGGAATTGATTCCGCAGTTACAAGCACTCTTTGCGCAATGACCGGTAAAGAAACCCTTCTGATTGAAATGCCGATTTATCAAGCGGAAAGTCAAGTGTCGCGTGCTCAAGAGCACATGAATTGGCTCGCTTCGAAATATTCAAATGTTCGTCTTCGACGTGTGGAACTCACTCCTGTATTCGATTCGTTTATGGGAAGCGTGCCGCAAATTGAAGACGAACATCTTTTACACCTCTCTCTAGCCAACACACGCTCGCGTCTTCGAATGATGACGCTTTATTATTTCGCAGGACTTCATCGCCTTCTGGTGGCGGGAACTGGAAATAAAGTGGAGGACTTTGGAGTAGGTTTTTATACCAAATATGGCGATGGTGGAGTGGATCTTTCTCCAATCGCAGATCTCATGAAAACAGAGGTCTACAAAGTGGCCGAATTCCTAGGCGTGACCAATAGTATTCTAATAGCCAAACCAACAGACGGACTTTGGGGCGATGATCGCTCTGATGAAGATCAAATTGGTGCCAGCTATCCTGAACTCGAATGGGCGATGGATTATATTGAAGAAAACGGAGGCCAAGCGCCAAACCTAGAAGATCCTGCACTCACAGATCGACAAAAAACTGTTCTTTCGATTTATTGGCGCATGAATCGTGCGAATCAGCACAAGATGCGAGCGATTCCGGTTTGTTCTCTTCATGACGTTCGATAGCGCTCGCAGTGTGCGTCGCTTCGCTCCGGTGTACGCCTTCGGCGGTGTACGTCGCTGGGGCTCCGGTGAAAGTCGCTAACGCTCCAGTCCCTCCTTTTTTCGGATTTCTGGATTCGCTTCGCTTATCCATCATCCATCATCCATTATCCATTATCCATTGGATTCGCTTCGCTCATCCATCATCCATTGGATTCGCTTCGCTTATCAATCCACCTTCATCTTAGCCCGCTTCTGATAAATTCTGCTATACAGAACCCATGTGTATTCCCCTTTCGGTAAGTAGAGATTTTGATCCGATGAAAGTTTGAAGCCTTCTTTTTTGTCTAGGAGATCATAGCATAGCGTTGGACTTAGCTCGCGGTTGAAGGTGAACTTTTCGATGCTGTTGGGGCAAGCTTTTAGTTTTGTTTGGAAAACCAAAATGCTGTCATCTGCATAAAGTTCTAGCGTGAAATCTTCTGTGCTGCTGTAATAAATATCAATGCCATTGTCTTTCGGGATTTGATACCAATCAACGCTTGCTGTCGGATCAACATAATGGACTTCTTCAGGTGCGCTGATAAGAACTGAAAGAGGACTAGTGTGCGCATAAGTGCGAAGTTCATCTATGCTGCCAATCCAGATCGAACGACCGTGAGTAGCAATCACGATTTCTTTTTCTCTTTCTTGAATCGCTAGATCATGCACAGCAACGT
>JBJOKO010000054.1:0-10930 GCA_046046035.1 Bacteroidota bacterium
TTAGCTGTGATTTTGCCAGCAGCTACTTTAATTGTTACGTTGATAGTGATTTTTTTAGTTACACCGTGCATAGTCATGTCACCAGTTACAGTTGAATTGTAGGTGCCATCTTTTTTGAAATTTATTGCAGCGATGTTGTCGATTTTTCCTTTGAACGATGCTTTAGGATAAGTATCACTTTCCATGTAATTCTCGTTGAAGTGTTCTTGCATCAAAGCTTTTTCGAATTCGAAAGATTTGATAAGAACAGAAAGTTCCACAGCTCCTGTTGCAGCGTCAAGCACTACAGTTGCTTTGTTGTTGTCTGCTTTAATATCTTCCATTTTAGTATCAGAGAAGAAATTAACGTGACCTGTGCGTGAAAAATATTTTTGAGCGAAAGTGCTAGTTGATGCAAGAAGCACGATGGCAATAAGGGTGAATACCTTTTTCATTTTATTTAAAAATTTTGTGTGTTGTTTTATGAGGAAATGCAAGTCAATTATTGGACCAAAACACATTGACGAAGTTCAACATCCATATTAAATCCTGCGCATATACCTTTCAGTTCGATATTGTCACCAATTTTTTTGGAGATTGGTTGGTCTTTAGCAAATGTGCAACTGATAACCCCCATTATATCTTGAGTTTCGAGAAGTACTGTAGTTAGGCTATCGATTTTTACATCTGTAATTTTTCCAGAAACTTGAATGACTTGGTCACCCTTGTATTTATTCCAAGCGGCTGTTTCATCCGTAGTGAATTCACTCATAAGAGAGTCTGCTGATAACACTGCGATTGGTTTTTTGTCAGCTGCTGTTTCTTTTGGTTTGTTCCAAAGATATGCTGCAGTAATTGCCCCGCCCACAGCGAGAACTAGTAATAGGATGAGGATTTTCTTTTTCATAATTTCTTAGTTTTCTGGATAACCGTTGGCTATCCAAGTTTCAAGTAAAGTGATGTCGCAGGTGCTCAGCTTTGGGCTGTTTTTGGGCATTGGGCTGCAACCTTCCCAACGTATGGTGCACATTACATCACCATTTACAACTTCATTTTTCAAATTCACATATCCTTCCAAGATGATACCTGCGCTGCCAGAAGCTTGTTCATGACAACCGCCGAAGCAATTGTTGGCGATGATGGCTTGAACTCCGCCAGTGTATGTAGCTGCGATAGTTGTGTCGCAGACGCTACTTCCACTGTAGAGATATTCTTCATTGTCGTAATAGCAAGAATGCAATGAGATTGCCACACCTGCGATTAATAATGAGAGATAAAGTATTTTGATTTTCATAAATTCAATTAGTTGTTCGGTGCTCCTGCGTCAATCCAAGCTTGTACTTGATCAATTTTACATTGTACAAGTGCGTTGCTGAGGTAAGGCATCAAAGTGTAGCCGTTTGTAGCTGTCAAAGAGCTCATCAGGCTTCCGTCTAGTGCAGATCCGCTGATGTCTGCGTATGTAACCAAAGCTAACCCTCCATCAGGATTTGAACCACTGTGACAACCTGTGCAATAGTTTTCAATCATAGGTTGAATGGTAGTTGCAAATGTGAATGCTGTTGGATCACAATCAGGAGTGCAAGAATTATTTAAAGCGCCTTGAGAGATCCAAAGGGCGATCATGTCTTTTTGCTCTTGAGTAAATGGACCACCTGCATCAACAGGGGGCATAAGATCATTTCCTGTTTCGTAAAGAACTTCCATTAGTTCGCTACCATTTGGATTTCCAGCACTTACGATTTGCATAATGTGTGAATAATCGTACAAGCGAACGCCTTCTTCATGTGTGATTGCATCGTGGCAATCAGGCTGAGCGCAACCAGAAACTAGAAGCGGAAGGATGGACTGAGCGAAATAAACAGAGTCCGGGTCACATGGATCAGGGTTCTCCGTTCCACCACCGCCGCCGCCACCATTGCCGCCCGTTCCGGTGTTATCAACGATAAGCTCATCTGGGTGGTGCTGGCAAGCAACTAGAATACTAGTGATTGCTATAAAGGAGAAAACTAATTTTTTCATGACCTGTAGGTTATTGATGTACAAATATCTTCAAAATTGTACTGTTTATTTTGTACTTGACGCTGAACGGGAAAATATACCTTCTTAATGGTATTAATGGGTAAATTTTAGTGTGTCTCTAGAAGTTTTGGCCCCGACAAAGTATTTAATTCTATCGAGATTTATAGTTCGTGATTCTCGCAGTACATCGAGCGTATTGCCATAGACGTTGTGATTCAAAATCATAAGTTCTTTTGTGACATTTATGCCAAAAGAAGAGACAAGGCGAGAGTAGTCTTCACTGTGAAGTTTAGATTCCATGACAGGTAATTTTGGTTTGCACGGCAAAGGTGAGCCTATTTGAAAGCCCTGAACAAATAGAATCTCTTGTATGGGAATAAAGTCTAGTTGAACGGGTAAATTAACCCTCTCCCAGCCAATCTTTAAATAGTGGAGATTTCTCGGTGCTCACAATCACCTCATCTCCTTTGAATGGCGGATTTAGGTCGAGTTGCACGCGTGATTTTGAAACCACATGCATGTGACCCACTGACTTAATGTTGACAATAAACTGTCTGTTGATTCGGAAGAACTTTGCGGGGTCTAATTCTTTTTCTAAATGCTCAAGACTTTTGTCGAAAGGATATTCTTTACCAGCAAAGGTCACTAAGAAAACAGCTTTATGCGTGGTGTAGATATAAGCAATTTCATCAGAGGTAACAGTACGAATCTGCTCACCATATCTGATTAGATATCTCTTTTCGTACTTTTTTTCTTCCGCAAGAATAGCGGCGGCTAGCTTGGTGTAGTCAATTGCGCCAATTACATTTTCAGGTGAGGTTGTTGCACCAACTTTTTCCAAAGCTCTTTCAAGATCAGCCTTTTTGAGCGGCTTTAATAGATAATCAACTGCATTTACTTGAAAGGCTTGCAGCGCATGTTCATTGTAAGCCGTAATAAAAACGACTGGGCAAGTTGGTTTCCATGTTTTGAAAATGTCAAAACAAACTCCATCCGCCAACTGAATATCGGTAAAAATTATATCAGGAGAACCGTTGTTTTGAAGCCAGTCAAGACTTCCTTCAACAGTATCTGAATCGCCAAGAATTTCAATATTTGCGCCAGTTTCAGCTAGTAGATTTTTAAGTCTATCCAATGCCGCTGGTTCGTCCTCGATTAAGAATGCTTTCATAATCAAATAATAATTGAATTAGTCAGAAGGTTGGTTCAAAGGTAAAAGAACTTCGAAACGATTTTCATTTTTTACTACTTGAACATCTTTTTTAAACAAAATGAGATAGCGGTGTACAATGTTGTTTAACCCAACACCGGTGCTCGGTTCCTTTTGTGTTTTTTCCTGAAGAGTATTCGAGACTATTAGATAATTATCACCAACGTTTAACTCTATGGTTAAGGGCTTTAGGCGCGAAATGATATTGTGCTTGATGGCATTTTCAACTAGCAATTGAATGGTCATTGGAGGGATTAATGAATCCATTAATTCATCCGGAATATTGCGGATAACGATTAAGTTATCACCAAATCTTTGCTTTTGTAGAAATAAATAGCGATCCGCAAGTTCCAATTCTTCTTTTAGGGTGATGACTTCTTTTTCTCTTTGTTCAAGAATTATTCTGAAGTAGTCAGAAAGTTGTTCAACGTAATCAATTGCTTGGTCTTTATCCTTTGCAATTGTTGAAATAAGCGTATTAAATGAATTGAAAAGGAAGTGTGGGTTAATTTGATTTCGAAGAGTTTCAAATTGTCCTTTTAATCGTTCTCTTTGGAGAAGAGCACTTTTCTGAAGTTGTTGTTCGCGTGCTCTCAGGATAATAAATACTGTTGCAAATACAACAAGAAGAATCAAAGAGATAAACCACCATTTTTGCCAGAATGGTCCTTCAATCGTGAATTTATATACCGTCTCATTTGCTTCATTGAAATCGTCATTAGCCGAAGCTTGTACTACAAAAGTGTAATCTCCTGGGTCTAGTTTGGAAAATACAATTTGGTTGTCACGAGTAATTGCCCAATTCGAATCGTATCCTTCAAGTTTGTATCTAAAACGCACTTTATCGGGTTGTTTATACCAGAGTCCCGTGACTTGAAAAGTGAAGTGATTTTGCTCGTACGAAAATTCGTGTTGTGTAGTGTCTATACTTTGAAGTTGAACTAGAATATCTTCAATGCGGACCAAAGGTTGGTGACGGGAGTTCTTATCGTTTTGAACGAAGCGAATCAGGCTTGGCTCTAGTCCAACCCAAATGTTTCCTTCATAATCTTTGGTGGAAACATTGAGGTAGTTTGAAGAAAGGGTTTCTTCGGAAGATACAAATTCAAATGACGGTGAGTCGCCTCGTACAATGGCAAAGCCAGATGAAGTGAATACAAAAATATTTCCTTTGTCATCATTTTCTATCGCAAGAAGATTTGGTTTTTCGCCATCGCTAATGAGATCTCTTTTTTCAATTCGATCTTCTTTGAAACATTGTAATTGCTGGTCGGAGGTCAAGAACCAAATATTGCCGTCAGTATCTTGTTTAATAGAAAGAATATTATCAGCAACAAGAGGGAATTGATCTTTTAAAGCGATGTATTGTCCAGCATTGTTGCGGTATATCGGGCCGTCACCATCCGAACCGAACCAGATACGACCTTGTTTATCTTTAAAAACACTGTAGACATACGTGCTGAGTTTGGAGTCTTGAGGAAGATTCCAAAATACCCATTCTTTAGAGATTTTTTCAAGGACGCAAACGCCCCCAAGTGTTGCTATCCAAAGTTTAGTTCCATCCGCAGTAATGGAAAGAACATTGTTATTTAGCAAACCATCTTTCTCGGTGAAGTATTTTATTTTTTTTGTTTTAAGATCGATTCTACCTAGCCCAGAGCCATACATCCCAAACCAAATAGCACTATCATTTCCTTCTGCTAGGCAAATGATTTCTTCGGATGATTTTTTGGGAGCGGGAAGATATTTTTGAAGTTTTTGTTGATTGCTAAAAAGATAATTGTGACTGAACAGTCCATTTGGCGTGGAAAACCAGAGGTTGTTGTTTCTGTCGGAAGTAATTGCTCGGATGTTTTGTAGGTCGAGTTCTTCGTGCGAACGGAGATATAAGAAACGGGAATCAGAGACTAGCAGTGAATTCGATTTATTGCAGACAATTAAGTTGCCTTCTTGGTCATACAGACCATCCATGAATGGATAGCGAGAGTTGAATGGCCCATTTTCAGAAAGAGAAGATTGAACAAATTGATTGTCTTTCGTGCTCCCTGTGAAAATGAAATGGTCTTCTGTAAAACAAAACACTTCATTGTCTGTGGGAATTATTTTGACAATACTTCCTTTGAGAATGTTGTTGAATTCGTCGAATTGTGCGACGGATTTGTTGTCTGCATACCATTTGCACATGGCGCCGTTTTGAGCACCGATGTAAACAGTATTATTTTTTCCAAGCGCTAGCGATGTAATTAGATTGTCGCACAATCCATTTTCGATAGTGTACAATTTGAATTCTTTGGGAACATCACAATTGTCCCATTGCACAAGCCCTACATCAGTGGCAGCACAAATTCCATTAGAAGTAGCAATTATTGCATGGATAATATTATCAGGCAATCCAATTTGATTGTCGATTCTATCCAAATTGTTTTTTTCACCAAATAGAATTCCGGAACTCGCAGTTGCAATCCAAATTTTTCCTTTTGCGTCAATAGTTAATGATGTGATTTCATCGTCAACAGTGATGAAGGATTCTGCAATTGTTGGCTTGAGTAAGTCAATTACTACCAACATTCCTTTTTTCGTTCCAGCTAGTAAAGTATTGTCTTTGACGAAGAGAGCCGTAATGTCATTGTCGACTGTAACAGGAAGATTTGTTTGTGTTAGGCTTGTTCCATTGAATCTGCGTAAACCTCTGTTGGTGCCCAACCAAATGAATCCATACTGATCTTGAATCAATCGTTGGATCCTAATTTCTTCGATTTTTTTGGCAACTTGTAAAGACTTGAAATAAGGCTGCTGAGCAAAAGACTCGGAGCACCAAGCGATTAGAACTAGTAGGAATAGTATTCTTTTCAAGTGTTATTGCTTTGGTTTGATTGTGCCTTTAATCGTTATAAATATAATCTCCGCGATTTTTTGATTTACAATTCTTGGAACGCTTATGCCGTGGTCGGCAAGCAATACGTTGAAGTCCGCAGTCAAGGTGTAGTTATTCCCAGATTTTACGAGCGTTACAGAGATTATTCTTTCTTGTTTGATGCCATGTATTTCAAGTTGTCCCTTGCTTCGAATAGTCTGAGTAGCTTTCGCAGGGTCGAACTTATCAATCAATTTTCCTGTGAAAGTTGATTTGGTGTAAATATCTGACTCAAGGTAGTTCTCGTTGAAATGTTCCTTTTGAAGATCGCTATTGAATCCTTGAAAGGAATTTATTTCAACGCTAAACGCGAATGTATTTTGGGTAATGTTTACAATTCCTTTCGCTTGATTTGAAGAGGCAATGATGTTTTCAAGTAAAGCCTTAGACTCAAATTTTATAACACCTCCAGACATTTCATAAAGAGATTGGGCTTGAGTACAAAGAGAAAACATACAAAATAATCCCATAACAATCCCTCGAAGATTTTTCCCCGAAAAACTTGTTTTTATGGAATTACTTTTCATCATAATTTTCAAACATCAATCTTCAAACATCAATCTCCCCTCTACAATCTCCCCTTTACAATTTACCCTCTACAATCTCCCCTCTACCCTTATATGTCCCAAGTGATCTTAACGACCTCAGAAGTTGGGTGTGATTGACAAGCTAGGATAAATCCATTTTTCACTTCTTTATCTGTAAGAGCATAGTTGGCTGTCATTTCAACAGTACCTTCAATAAGCTTTGCTTTGCATGATGTGCAAATTCCGCCCTTGCATGAATACGGTGCATCAACACCATTATCGATTGCTGTATTTAGAATTGACTCTCCATCTTTTGATAGTTCAAAAGTGGTTTCTGTTTCGTCAATTATAGTGGTCACTTTTGCCACACCTGAAAATGTATTGCTCATAAAAACGAGAAAATATGATTTATTTTTCTTTTAAAATTTCTGCTACTTCTTTTTGATATTCGGCGTTTTGCCACTCTTGTTCTCCAAGGGTTTTATCTACAATTTCACCTTCAGCATTGATGAAATAAGTAGCAGGGATTGAATAGATGCCCATTCCTTTCAAAGATTCAACGCGTCGAACACTTGCGTTGCCTTCGCATTGCATAATAACGCGATGCAGTTTGCTGGCCTCATCGTCTGTTACCAAAACAACATTATAAGGTTCCCCGGCAGTTTTTGCGTATTCAATTAAATGTGGCAGTTCATTCATACATGGTCCACACCAACTTGCATAGAAATGAACGATGGTAGGTCCTTTCACCAGTGAAGAAAGCATTGCATATTCTCCATTGAGATCAGTGACTTTTACTTCTTCAAAAGCGATGTTTTGAGCTCTGCCGTATCGCGACCAAAAGAACAGTCCGATTGACGCGAGAATGATGATGACAATTATAGTAGATCGTTTCATAATGATTATTTACCCATTGTTGGGATTGAGTTCTGAAACTCTTCTTCTGTCTTAATAGTATATCCTGCAGGAATTTCAAACAATGAATCTGCAACAGACTCTTTAGAAACTGAGGTTACAGAGAATTGCATTTTCACTCCTTCCATGTCCATGGTGAATTCCATGATCATGCCTGGGATATCTGAATTAGGCTGTGGATTGGCTATACCCGTGGTGTACCATAATTCGACAATCATTTGTGGTTCGCCCTCTTCTGTTGGCATGGTGTAAATTCCTTTAGTGCACTTGTAACCAGCGATTGTTTTAGTTTCCGATGTGGCTGTGAATGTGCCACCTTCTGCCTCGAAGCCCATCGATGATGAAGCATTTTCGTCAAGTGGTTGCACGAGTGCAGTCTTCTGACCCATCATGTCCATCAAGACAATCGACTCCTTTTTAATGGTGTCGCTGATGATGGTTGTGCTGCCCATCATGCTTTTTAGTTCAACACGAGTTTTTTCTTTTTTGGAATAGATCGTCATTTCTTGTGACATCATACCTTCCATTCCTTTCATTTCGTCTGGAACAGAAATAGCAGTCATTTTTGCTGTCACCTTGCCATCAAAACCTTGTGAGAAGGCGCTGAATGAAACGATAGTAACTGCTAAAGCGAGGATGAATTTTTTAATATTCATTTTGTCTTGATTTTTTTTCATTTAAAAGTTCAATAACTCTGCCATCTTAGTTTGCACTTTGTCGGCATTCGGTAGCATTGCTGCTTCTAGAGTACTGTTCAAAGGTATAGCGGGTAGATTCTCTGATCCGATAATCATCACAGGTGCATCAAGATGTTTGAAGCAGATTTCAGAAATGCGACCAGCCAATGCTTGAGCGAAGCTATTCTGTGGGGCTTCTTCAGTTACCACCAAACATCGATTGCATTTTTTTACAGCTTCGAAAATTCCTTCTTCATCAATAGGAACAAGAGTTCGCAAATCGATGATTTCTACTTGACCAGGGAATGCATCTGCAGCGGCTTTGCTCCAGTAAACGCCCATTCCGTATGTGATTACCGCAATTTTTTCTTCTGAACTTGTTGCGCTTAAAACTACGCGTGATTTTCCAAAAGGAATCACATAGTCTTCATCAGGTTCTATTGTTCTTGCGTCTTCTGTGCCTTTTACTTTACTCCAATAAAGTCCTTTATGTTCGAGCATCACCACAGGGTTAGGATCGTGGAATGCAGCTTTCATAAGGCCTTTCAAATCTGCTCCCGTTGAAGGATATGCGATTTTTATACCTCTGATATTGCACAAAACACTTTCTACACTGCTACTGTGGTAAGGTCCACCGCTGCCATACGCTCCAATTGGAACACGAATAATAGAACTCACATTCCACTTTCCGTTGCTCAAGAAATAACTTCTTGCAGCCTCGGTGAATAATTGATTGAGGCCTGGCCAGATATAATCGGCAAATTGAACTTCAACAATTGGCTTAAGGCCTGCGGCGCTCATTCCGACTGTACTTCCGATGATAAACGCTTCTTGAATTGGCGTGTTGAAAACGCGTTCGTCGCCAAATTTCTCAGCGAGAGTTGCTGCTTCGCGGAATACTCCGCCAAGTCTGCGACCAACGTCTTGACCGTATAAAAGGGCTTCTGGATATTTTGCCAATATTTCTTGTACCGCAAACAAAGCGCTGTCCACCATAACGGTTGGTTGCTTTCCTGCTGGCTCTCTTTCTCCTTTTTCTTCTGTGATTGGAGTAGGAGCGTATGCAAAATTGAAAAGATCAGAAGGACGTGGATCCTCTGCTTCCAAAGCTTTTGCATAATCTATCTCAACAGCCTGACGTGCTTCAGCAGTGATCTCATCAAGAGATGCTTCAGCAAAGCCAAGGTTGTTTAGTTGTTTTTTGAATTTTGGAAATGGATCTCTTTTTTGAGCAGCTTCCAAATCATCACGGTACCATTCGCGACGAACACCAGAAGTATGGTGACCGAGCAATGGCACTTTACAATGAATCAACCAAGGACGGCGATGCATGCGTACGTCTTCGATTACTTCTTGAATTGTATTGTAGCAATTGATGAAATCTGTTCCATCAAGTGATTTCACTTTCATGCCCGGAAATGCGCGTGAATAAGTCACTGCATCACCAAAGCGTATTTCTGAAGAGTGAGCACTGATGTCCCACTCATTATCTTGCACGAAATAAATAATAGGAAGCTTCTTCAATGTTGCCATATGAAACGCTTCGCTCACTTCGCCTTCTGTCATTGCCGCATCTCCGATAGAGCAAACTACAATTGGACGATCAGCCGAAGAGTTATATTGAACAAGGCCTTGTTTTTCTTTGTATTGAATTCCCATTGCTATACCAGTTGTTGGAATAGCTTGCATTCCTGTAGCACTAGACTGGTGCGGGATTTTAGGCATGTCTTCTCTGTTGAGAGAAGGGTGACAATAGTACGTGCGTCCACCGCTGAACGGATCGTCGCGCTTGGCCATCAACTGAAGCATAAGCTCGTATGGGGTCAAGCCCATTCCTAACATAACACTATCGTCGCGGTAATAAGCACTCAAGAAATCTTGAGGTTTTAGCTGCAATCCCAGCGCAAGCTGACATGCTTCGTGTCCACGAGAGGTGGCATGTACGTATTTGGCAGTGACCTTCGCATTTTCCTCATACAAATCAGAGAGGCTTCTAGCAGTCGACATAAGTCTGTATGCTTTCAGCAACAGGTCGCTAGTGAGGTTTGCGGTTTTTGTTGATTCCGTTTTTTCGATGGTTGACATTTCCTGAGATTTCGCTCTGCGAATATACGAAGAGTTCGGGGGGTTGAGGGGTAGTGGGGTAGTGGGGTAGTGGGGTAGGGAGTTCGTGGGGTAGGGAGTTCGTGGGGTAGTGGGGTCGTGGGGTCGGGTAGTCGTGAGTTCTTGGGTTGGGGGGGAATTGAGTATTTTTGTCCAATGACAATAGCGTTTTACAAATATCACGGGACAGGAAATGATTTCGTGATGATTGACAATATGGGGGGACAGGTCGTTTTGACCGATGAAATGGTGATTTCGATTTGTGATCGTCATTTCGGAATTGGCTCGGATGGGTTGATTTTGATTGAAAAGTCAACTGATCCTTCGGTTCATTTTTCGATGAATTTCTACAATCCCGATGCATCTAAGAGTTTTTGCGGAAATGGCAGTCGATGTGCAGTTAGTTTCGCCAAAAGCTTGGGATATGTTTCTGATAATGTGGTTTTCTCAGCCATTGATGGTGTTCATGAGGCGATTATTGATGGCGACTATGTTTCGATTCGCATGCGCGATGTGTCGGGTGCCGATCGCCTTTCTGAGGAAACATATTTCTTAAATACGGGTTCGCCACATTTCATTGAGT
>JBJOKO010000055.1:0-10898 GCA_046046035.1 Bacteroidota bacterium
CACTTCTCCTTTCAATTGATTGGTGACCTCATGCAAACTCTCAATTTCTTTGTTGATTTTCTTGAGCTGTTCTATTACCACCATTCCTTCTGCAGTTACTTCCACGGGCTTTTTCTTTCTATCAAAAACCTGTATGCCGATTTCATCTTCAAACTTTGAAATCATTGTGCTCAAAGTGGATTGAGATATGAAACACTTGTCAGCAGCATTCTCAAAATGTCTGTGTTCTGCTAGTGCAAGGATGTATTGGAACTGATGTATGTTCATCTATTTTATCAATATTGGGATCTAAAATATAGTTTTTGTAGAACAAAGTAACGAAATACTTTAGCTTCAATAAAAGATAAATCTTAAATCAAGAGCAATGAAAAAGTTACTTTTCCTTTTCGCGTTTGGATTAATGGCGAGCCTCGCGCAAGCGCAACACCCATCCGGTGGCTCATGCCCATTTCACGCAGGTTCGGCGGAAGCTTCGACTACACCAAGTCCTGCTACTCCTGCAGCACCAATGAATAGTGGTACAAATAGCACTCCCAATAGGCCAGCGAATACAAATCGCGAGTGGTGGCCAAATCAATTGGATCTTTCTATTTTGAGGTCAAACTCGAATCTTTCGAATCCGATGGGACAAGATTTCGATTATGTGATAGCTTTTAATAGTCTTGACTTGGCTGCAGTGAAAAAGGACATAGCTACTGTCCTTACACAATCACAAGATTGGTGGCCGGCAGACTTTGGAAATTATGGTCCATTATTCATTCGTATGGCTTGGCATAGCGCTGGAACATACAGAACTGGCGATGGTCGAGGAGGTTCTCGTGATGGTCAACAACGCTTTGCTCCATTGAATAGCTGGCCAGATAATGCTAACCTCGACAAAGCACGCAGATTGCTTTGGCCAGTAAAACAGAAATACGGAAGTAAAATCTCTTGGGCTGACTTGATGGTGTTGGCAGGAAATGTCTCGCTTGAATCTATGGGCTTTAAAACGATTGGATTTAGCGGAGGGCGTGAAGATGTCTGGGAGCCGGAAGGAAACGTTTATTGGGGCTCAGAATCGAAATGGTTGGATGATAAGAGATATTCTGGCGATCGCCAATTGGAAAATCCACTTGCAGCGGTTCAAATGGGTTTGATCTACGTTAATCCAGAAGGACCTAATGGAAATCCTGATCCAGTGGCTGCAGCAAAAGATATTCGTGAGACTTTCGGTCGCATGGGAATGAATGATGAAGAAACCGTTGCATTGATTGCTGGTGGTCACTCATTCGGAAAAACACATGGTGCAGGTCCTGCAACCAATGTTGGTCCTGAACCAGAATCAGCGCCAATCGAAGAACAAGGAATGGGCTGGTCTAGCAAATACAAATCGGGTAAAGGTGCAGACGCAATTACTTCTAGTTTGGAAGTGACTTGGACAGCAACTCCAGTAGAATGGAGTCATTTTTTCTTCAAGAGTTTATTTGAAAACGAATGGGAATTGACAACAAGTCCAGGAGGCGCGCATCAATGGGTAGCAAAGAATCCTAAAGTGATGGTGCCGGATGCTTTTGATCCAAAGAAAATGCACAAGCCAACCATGTTGACTACGGATTTGTCTTTGCGTTTTGATCCAGCCTATGAAAAAATTTCAAGAAGATTTTATGAGCATCCGGAAGAGTTAGACATGGCATTCGCTCGTGCTTGGTATAAATTGACACACCGTGATATGGGACCAAGAATTTTACACCTCGGTCCTGAAGTTCCAAAGGAGGATTTCATTTGGCAAGATCCAATTCCTGCGGTGAATCACAAGTTGGTTGATCAAGCTGATATCAAAGAGTTGAAGGCAAGTATCATCAATTCTGGTTTGACTGTTAGTGAACTTGTAGCAACAGCATGGGCATCTGCTTCAACATTTAGAGGAACAGATTTCAAAGGCGGTGCTAATGGTGGTAGAATTCAATTGGCTCCCCAAAACAATTGGGCAGCTAACAATCCAACGCAATTGAAAAAAGTACTTGGAGTACTTGGAGATATTCAAAAGAAATTCAATGCGAAGTTTACTGATAAGAATATTTCAATGGCGGATATGATTGTTCTCGGTGGTGTTGTAGGTGTTGAGTTGGCTGCAAAGAATGCTGGATTCGCAACAGAGGTGGCATTCACTCCTGGTCGCATGGATGCATCACAAGAACAAACTGATGTGAGTTCAATGGCTGTACTCGAGCCTATTGCAGATGGTTTCAGAAATTATTTGAAAACACAATACACTTTTTCAACGGAAGAATTGCTTATTGATAAAGCACAAATGATGACACTTACCGCTCCTGAAATGACAGTTCTAGTAGGCGGTATGCGTGTAATGGGAGCGAACTTTGATGGTTCTATGCACGGAGTGTTTACGAATAAAGTTGGAACATTGTCGAACGATTTCTTTGTGAATTTGTTAGACATGAATGTGAAGTGGGAAGCGACAGATGATACCAAAGAAATTTTCGAAGGTCGTGATCGTAAAACAGGAAATGTTGTTTGGACTGCAACACGAGTTGATTTGATTTTTGGTTCAAACTCGGAGTTGCGAGCATTGGCTGAAGTATATGCAAGTGCTGATGCGAAAGAAAAATTTGTAAAGGATTTCATAGCAGCGTGGGTGAAGGTGATGAATTTGGATCGCTATGATTTGAAGTAGTTTTTAATGGTTATTGGTAGTAGAAAAAAGGCCACTCATTGAGTGGCCTTTTTCTTTGCTTGATGAATTTTGTCTCTTATGCTTTTGAAGAAACTATTTGTGATGACTGCAGGTTTGCTTCTGATTTTTTACGCTTCACATAACTTGCATGCCAAGTCATGATTGGAGTTTCAAAATACTTGAATGACAAGTGTCCGAGCGTAATTCCAATACCGAATACCATGATGTAGAATGCAGTGATGTACATCGGGAAATTGTTGAAGAATAGATGTGTTTTTGCAAAGAAGAAAGACACGCCATAAACGATGAACATGTGCATCAAATAAATACCGAATGTGCGTTGACCAATCCAGTCAAATACTTTATTGTCTATTTTGATAATGTTTCGAGGGTTTGAACCGACGTTGATGATTATCCAACCGTAAAGCACTGAAAGAGGAAGAGTGATCGTGTTTTTAATAAATACGCTATCTGTATTGTAACCATACCACATGATTAGAATACCGAACATAAGTAGTTGTGCCCATTTTTTTGAGAATACCCAAAGGCCAAGTAATCGCTCACGTTTGTAATAAAGGTAATAAGCTAGCAATGCACCAATAGCCATGTAATGGAAACGCAATGAATGAATAAATGCTTTCATTCCTTCACCAAAACCGAATACATCATACGCATTTGCGATGCTAACGAATACAGAAACTACAATTACTGAAATAAGAAATATTGGTAGATACTTAAAACGATATTTCATAAATGGAAGTAGCAACCAGTAGAATTGTTCTTGAACACCAATCGACCATGAAACGTGAAGCGCGCCGCCCACGTGGTAAAGGCTATTCATAAGGTTTGGTAAGAACAAAAGGTAAAGTACAATTGCAAGAGTTAGATTGTAATCGTTGTGCGATTCCATGCCGAGTTTTGGAACGATTACCCAATAGAATAGAAGACCAAGCGCAACCATTACGAAGTATAAAGGAGCTAAGCGCATGAATCGATTCGATAAGAATTTTCTAATGTTGATGTCACCTGATTTTTCAAATTCTTTGATTCGTATGTAGGTGATGAGGAATCCACTTAGTGTAAAGAAGAATGACACTGCGCCTTTGTACAAGAATGCCATTTCGGGCAAGCGTGGCAAGTTCATTATCGTTTGATTGTTGTGGATGTGCATGGCGATGATAAAGAACGCTGCCATAAAACGAAGCGTGTTTAATCCATACAAGTAGTTGGCATCTCGTTCAACGGGCTGCTCTGTTACCAAAGCAGGAGCATTTTTCTTAAGTGAAAAAAAGGAAAGAATGCGATTCATTCGTCGTGACTTTTAAGTTGATCAATTTTATTGTCGCGGCACAATGGAATACTGTGCCGAAAAGCCAAGTGATTGAAAATGAGATGTTATGGTGGTTGAATGATTTTGGATTAATTCCAAAAAAGAACAGATTTTCCAATAAATGGAAAAAAAGAAGGTGTAGAACTACGCTATTGCTAATCCGTTAGTTACCGCTTTATCTGGCGCCAGAAGAATGACACTATCTCCGTCGACCGCGCCGAGCACGAGACATTCGCTTTGAATATTAGCGATTTGTTTTGGGGGAAAATTTAAAACAGCAACTACTTGCTTGCCTACAAGTTCTTCAGGAGAATACACTTTAGTGATTTGTGCTGATGATTTGCGCTGTCCCAGTGGTCCGAAGTCAATGATTAGTTTGTAAGCAGGTTTCTTTGCTTCCACGAATACTTCTGCATGAGTGATAGTACCAACATGCATTTTTATTTTAGAGAAATCGTCCCAAGTGATTTGCATATTGTAAATGTAGCGAAAGTGATGCAGCGTTTTTTCAAGATGCGCTGTCATATATTCGAAACCAAATCGAATAACCAGATTTTTTGATCAATTGGGAAGACATAGTAGAGAAGTGCCGCAAAGGCGATATCGACGCTCAGACCGTTGCTTATCGCAATGCGTGGAAGATTATCTACCCGTCGATCTATATGATTTTAAAAAATCGGGAAGATGCCGAGGATGTTATGCAAGAAGGTTTCGTGAAGGGCTTTAAGAAGTTGAATGAGCTTCGAGATAATGTTCGATATGTGGCTTGGCAAAAGTCGATTTGTATTCGTGAAGCATTAACGCGCGTTAAGAAGAGAAAGAATTTTCAAATTCTATTTCCGGATGTGAACTTGGAAAAGGTTGATAGATCTGAAGACATAAAGGAAAACTGGTTGGAATCAACTTATGACGTTACACCTCAAGATGTGTTGACTAAACTCCAACTACTACCGCAAGGGTATCAAATGGTAGTTCAGCTTCACATCATGGAAGGAATGAGTCATGTGGAAATAGGAGAGCAATTGGGTATTGAGGCATCAACATGTAGATCTCAGTACAGCAGGGCTCTTGCAAAACTAAAGAATGAAATAGTAGGGAAGTGATGAAAGAGAATTTAGAAGACATATTGAGAAAGTCATTAGAGCAATCTCAAGTGGAATGGCCAGAAGAAGGTCATGAAGCGCGCTTTGCTGCGCGACTTCAAGAGCAAAAGAAATCTAAAGGCAAGATTTTGAAATTGTCTTGGGTTAAATATGCGGCAGCAGCGGCAGTGGTGGGCATTGGATTAACTATTGCATTTTATCCAGAAAAGCAATATCCACCTGTTGCCCAAACAGAAGAAATTGTTCATCCTGCTGTAGAAAAGGCGGAAGAGTTTTATGCATCACGTGCGAATCTTGATTGGTCGCATGTGGATCAAAGTGATGAGCAGGTGAAGCAATTTGTTTCAAGCATGAAACTGCTAGAGCAAGAAGGTCATCGACTAGATAGTTTATTGATGTATAACATCAATAATGAAAAGTTAGTTCAGGGATTAATCGACAATTATCAATACCGTCTGAGGGTGATTGAGCAGTTGAAGAAGTACATCGAAATTAAAAATCAATTGAAAAAAACAGGTCATGAAAACAACATATAATTTCATACTCGCTTTGTTCTTTCTAGGAATTGCGAGTTTTGCAAACGCAAAAAATGAAGGACAAGATTTTTACAAAGAAGTTCGAAAATCATTTGCAGTAAATGCTAATGTTATTCTCGATATGGATATCAATTTTGGTAATGTAACTGCTACAAGTTGGGATCAAAATTTCATGGAAATATTGGTGAAAATGAACGTAAATGTGAAATCAGAGAAGAGAGCTGAAGACATATTCCGTGGTGTGGATATTACAGAAAGTGCTACCACTCCTCGAGTGCGTGTGAATCCAGGAAATTCGAATGGAAAGAATGAATCCTATGACATTTATGTAGAGATCAAGATGCCAAAGTCTACTTCTTTCACAGGCTCGATTGAATTTGGAAATTGTGCAATCAATAGTGTAACAGGAAGCGTGAGATTGAAAGTACAGTATGGAAATATTTCAATAACTGAAGCTTTGTCAAATGATAATGATATTGATGTTGCTTTTGGAAATATGATAGTAGACGTATGCAATGGTGGTCATCTCACAGAGCAATACGGAAATGTGCGCGTGGGAAAAGCTAAAGGCAATATCAAGATTCATACTGACTTTGGAAACGTGGAGGTACGCGGCTTCACAAAAGAATGTAAGAAGCTTGAAATAGAATGCGATTATGGTAATATTGAAGTAGACACCAACGGTCTAGGAATCAGAGTGGACGCCGAAGTGAGCTATGGTGATATTGATGTGGATGCCGGAAAAGTCAATATCAATAAAGAAGACTTCAGCCAAAACGCAGAGGGTTCAATCGGCGACGGCAACACTGAATTGGAGCTAGAATGTAACTTCGGGAATATCGAAGTAAACTAACTACTCAGGACTGGTGACCGGTGACCAGTGACCGGTGACCAGTGACTGACGACTGGTGACCAACTACCAACTACCAACTACCAAAAGCCAAAAGCCAACAGCCAAAAGCCAACAGCCAAAAGCTTACAGCTTACAGCCTACAGCCTACGGCCAGTTAAGAGTCGCCTCTCAATGATCTGAATCGCTTTCTTGCTTCTACTACGTAGAGACTGCCTGGATATTCGATGATTAATTTTTCGTACAAGCTCATCGCTTTGGTGCTATCCATGAAAATGTTTTCATTCAATTCGGCTTGTTTAAAGAGTGCATCATCTGCTGTAATGTCTTTCGGATGGAATTCGATTACGCGCTGATACAATTCATTTGCTTCTGTGTATTTGCCTTGTTTTGAAAACAAGTTTGCTTTCAACATGAGTACTTCATCAGTGAGCGAATGACTTGGATAACCGAGTAGAATTGAATCGAGCGTTGCAAAAGCTTCTACGCTTTTATTTTGAAAAGCGAGCAAGTCTGCACGAGCAAACATTTGCATTGGTGCAACAATAGTATCCATATTGAAATTGTCTGTAATCAATAGTGACAAATCAATGGCATCATTGCTTATCAATTTTGTTGTCGAAGCTTTCAATGCGTCGAGCTGACCTTGCGACCATTCGAAATCGCCCGTGTAGTAAGAGATTCGAGCGTTTCTGAATTTTGCTTCTGCCCCAAGTGGATCTTCTTTAAAATCCAATTCTACTTGTGAGAATAGGAGTGAAGCATCCCAGATTTCATTTTTAAATACAAGTACATTTCCTAATTCCAATTTGGATGTGGCTTGCATTCTACCATACATCCCAGGCATATCAATCGCCTCGCGCAGCAATACAATTGCATCATCTGTGCGGTTTAAATAGAATGCATAAATGTGGGCGAGATCCGTCATCATCATCGCAGTCTCAGCATTTTTACCCACTTGATTTAAAGTGTTCTCAAACTCAGCAGCTAATGCGGTGTAAGCAGGCACATCAATGCCAGGTTTTTCTTCCAGCTCAGTGCGCATCACTTGCAATTTCTCTGTGCGAGCTACTACGTAATATTCATTCGCAGGACCTTTATCAATAATGTATTGATAGGCTTTTTTAGAAGTGGTGTAATCTTTATTTGAAGCAGCGAGCTCAGCAAGATTTATAATGCGATATCCCGGTTCATTCAAACGTTTATCAAGCGATGTGGCCTGAACGAGCGCCATTCCAAATTCTTTTTTCTGAAGAAATAACCATGTAAGAAGTTCAGTGTATTCCACAACCTCTGGCTTGGCTTGAGAACGTTTTAATAGATGACTTTTAAGCAAGTCCATATTTGCATCGTTCTCTTGAATTTGCAGAATACGATCGAATGCATTCTGAACAGTGAGCATGTAATTTGGTGATTGCTCAAGCAAATCAAGATACGATTCAATCATCGGGTCAAATTGCCCCAAACTACCTTGCATGTTGGCTATTTCCATCGAATAGCCGTAGCCTTCCTTATCGTTTTTCTTTCCCTTTTCATAGACTTGCAATGCGTAATCAATTTCATTGATACGCTGAAATTCTGAAGCAAGTCGAAGGATATTATTTCTAGTTGGAACAACATTATTCAACGCTTTATCGAACTGCTCTTTTGCATCTTCTTTCTTGTTGAATTTATTGTAAAGGTCTCCTAGTTGAACATACGCTACACCATCATCATTTTCTGATTTGATTTTTTTCTTCACCATCTTTTCTGCTTCATCAAAATCATTGAGAGCGATGAGCGTGTTGAGATAGTTAGTATAGACTTTATTGGTTTTATTGGTCTTGTAGACTTTTTCGTAATACAAACGTGCTTGCTCATATTGACCATTATCGTAGTAATGATCCGCAAGTTCAAGATCTTGCTGTGCCCATCCGATGAAGCTTACAGCGGTGAGCAACAAAGTGAAAAGATATTTTTTGAACGACATCATTGTACTTTGTTTAGAGAGTCTACCCACAGTTTAATTTGAGGTTGCAATTCGTTATAATCGTGAAGAGATTTTTTCAAGGCTTCAGAAGCCACTCTCCAATTATTGCTCCATTGTTCTACTGCGTGCTTTTCATTTTTAATTGCTTCACTAACGTAGATGTCTGTAATCTCATTGCCCAAGGCATCTTGAGTTGCATTTGATTTTAGCGCAGACATCAGATTCTCAATTTGGACGCGTGATTGATTGAAATCCTTGTCGAGATTGGTGAAGACTACTTTAGGATCGGCAACGCTTTTGGAAGTCAAATTATAATTCGATAACACACGTGCCATCGATTCGTTCATTGTTCCTTTATAAAGCGATTGAATGGTGTTTAGGTTTTTGGAAACGCTGTCTTTATTCGCATTGAACTCCTCGGCTTTAAGGACCATGGTGCTATCGTACACGCTAATAATGCTCACCCGCAGTGAATCGAGGGTAGCTACCTGCTTTGAAAAATCAGGTTTTGTTTTGCATGCACTGTAAAGCACAATCGCCACGACGAGCATGGCGATTGAGATACTATTTCGTAATTCTGACGTCATCTTTGCGAAAATAACGTTTTACTCTCAATGACTGAGAGGAGAATGCGGTTAATTTTTCTGAATGAATTCAAATCCAGTGTAAGGCACCAATGCTTTTGGAATTCTGATTCCATCTGCAGTTTGATGATTTTCCAGCATTGAAGCTACGATACGTGGCAAAGCAAGAGCGCTACCATTTAGCGTATGAACCAATTGAGTTTTACCATCAGCACCTTTGAAGCGACATTTCAAACGATTCGCCTGGAATGTTTCAAAGTTGGATGTAGAACTCACCTCAAGCCAGCGTTCTTGCGCTGCAGAGAATACTTCAAAGTCGTATGTCATCGCTGATGTAAAGCCCATATCACCGCCACATAGACGGATAATGCGGAAGGGAAGTTCAAGCTTTTGAAGCAATTCCTTCACGTGATCTACCATTGTTTCAAGCAATGCATAGCTCTGATCAGGATGAGCGATTTGAACGATTTCTACCTTATCAAATTGGTGCAAGCGGTTCAATCCGCGAACGTCTTTTCCATAGCTACCAGCCTCTCTTCTGAAGCAAGGAGTGTAGCCAGTCATTTTAATCGGAAGATCTTCTTCTTTCAAAAGAACATCGCGATAAAGGTTGGTCAAAGGCACCTCCGCTGTTGGAATCAAATACAGATCATCCACTCCAACATGGTACATCTGACCTTCTTTATCAGGAAGCTGACCAGTGCCGTATCCACTTGCTTCATTCACCATAAGTGGTGGAATGAATTCAGTGTATCCTGCTTTTTGAGCTTCATCTAAGAAGAAGTTGATCAATGCGCGTTGAAGTCTAGCGCCAGCTCCGCTGTATACAGGGAATCCTGCACCGGTGATTTTAACGCCCAGTTCAAAGTCGATGAGATTGTACTCATTAGCCAATTCCCAGTGCGGTTTTTTAGAAGCGCTGAGATCAGGAATAGTTCCCCAAGTGTACACTTCTACGTTATCGTCTGGAGTTTTTCCATGTGCAACAGCTTCGAAAGGCACGTTTGGGATCAAGTATAGTAATTGCTTCTGAGCTTCCTCAGTAGCAGAAAGTTCTATTTCTAGTGCTTTGCTTGTTTCTTTAATAGCCGAAGTGCGTGCTTTCAATCCATCGGCTTCGTCTTTTTTGCCTGCTTTAAACAAGTCGCCAATTTCTTTAGCGATTTTGTTTGCTTCTGCATTTAGAGAGTCGAGTTCGTTTTGAGTTTTACGGCGCTTCTCATCGAGTGCGATGATTTCGTCTATTTGGGCAGCAAAGTCTTTGTTTCTTTTAGCAAGACCTGCAAGTACCTTCTCTTTATTTTCACGGATATAGGGAACTTGAAGCATAGTGTTTGGGGTAAATGCGTTTTAGTTTAAATAAAAAACTCCCGATCCACTAATGTGGTCCGGGAGTTTTTAAGTATCGAATAAGCCGGTACTCTCGATTAAGCCTGTGCAGGGATAACCGAAACGAATGACTTGTTATCTTTCTTTTTACGGAATTCTACAGTTCCATCAACCAATGCGAACAACGTGTGGTCTTTACCCATACCTACGTTAACACCTGCGTTGTGGCGTGTTCCACGCTGACGAACGATAATGTTACCAGAGATACAAGTTTGTCCACCGTAAAGTTTCACGCCTAGACGTTTGCTTTCCGATTCGCGGCCGTTTTTTACTTTACCTTCACCTTTCTTGTGTGCCATTTTCTTTAGGTATTAGAGATGGTGATTAACCGATCTTCTCGATTTTAATTTCAGTTAAATAAGCACGGAAACCGTTCTTCTTAATATAACCTTTTCTGCGCTTCTTTTTGAAGACAAGTACTTTGTCTCCTTTTAGGTGTTTCACTACGCTAGCGGTCACCTTTTTA
>JBJOKO010000056.1:0-10778 GCA_046046035.1 Bacteroidota bacterium
GGTATGGGAGAAAAAAACTTTGTTTTTTTCACCCATCCCCAAATCCACTTATGAGCGAGGACAAGGGTCCCTGAGCGTCGGGAGCGAAGCGACCAGAGTCGAAGCGCCGCCCTGAGCCTGTCGAAGGGGGGTGGTGCCGTCCGTGGACAACAGATAGGGAAAATGAGCATTTGAATTTTTTTAAAAAAAAACTTCTATGGAATTAATGAGCCCGGCGGGGTCTTATGAGGCTTTGATGGCCGCTATTAAGGGGGGGTGTGATTCGGTGTATTTTGGAGTGGAGCAACTCAACATGAGGGCGCGCTCTAGTAATAATTTTACTATTGAAGATTTGAGAAATATCGCTCAGATTGGAAAGGAAAATAATATTCGAACTTACCTTACCATCAATACTGTTTTATATGATCACGATATGCAATTGATGCGCGGAATCGTGGATGCGGCGAAGGAAAGCGGGATTACTGCACTTATTGCTGCGGATCATGCAGTGATGGCTTATGCTACTAAAATTGGATTCGAGGTTCATATTTCTACTCAAGCGAATATTTCAAATATTGAAACAATCGAGTTCTATTCCAACTTCGCGGATGTGATGGTGTTGGCGCGTGAACTGAGCTTGAAACAAGTTGAATTTATTACGAAAGAAATCAAACGTCGCAATGTGACTGGTCCGAAGGGCGAGCAGATTGAGATTGAAATATTCGGCCACGGCGCCCTCTGTATGGCCGTTTCCGGAAAGTGCTATATGAGTTTGCATTCAAACTTTGCCTCTGCGAATCGTGGGGCGTGCATTCAAAATTGCAGAAAGAGTTATATCGTAACGGACGAAGATGGTGTGGAATTCGAAGTGGATAATGAATACATCATGTCGGCGAAGGATCTCTGCACAATTAATTTCTTGGATAAAATTTTTGATGCTGGAGTCAAGGTCCTGAAGATTGAAGGCCGCGGCAGAAGCGCTGATTACGTTTATACTGTCACCAAATGCTACCGCGAAGCTATTGATGCAATCAAAGAGGGAACGTATACTGAAGAGAAAGTAAATGATTGGATGGAACGCCTTTCAACGGTGTATAACCGCGGTTTCTGGGATGGTTATTATCTGGGAAGAAAGATGGGCGAATGGAGCGATGCTTATGGTTCTATCGCTACGAAAAAGAAAATCCTTTTGGGTAAAGGCGTAAAATATTTTGAGCGCGTAGGAGTGGGTGAGTTCTTACTCGAACAATATAGTTTGAAAGTGGGCGATGAAATTTCTGTCACTGGCCCTACCACGGGCTATTTCCAGAGCACTGTGAAGGAATTGATGGTGGATGGAAAATTTGTGGATGAGGTAGAAAAGGGAACTGTTTTCAGCATGCCGCTTTCTGAAAAAGTTCGTCCTTCTGATAAGCTTTATAAAATTGTAGATGTTCAGGATAACGCAGCAAAGAATTAAGTGCATCGGCTGCAATGCCTGTGTTGAAGCGGCTCCTGATCGTTGGGCGATGTCTAAGAAAGACGGTCGCTGCACGTTAATTGGTGCCACAGAAAAGGGCGGCTTTCATTCCATTCTCGTTCATGATGATGAATGGGAAAGAAATGAAGAAGCCGCGCGTAATTGTCCTGTGAAAATTATTCAGATGAACAGAGTCTGAAATTATGCTTCAAACGCTGCTTTGAATTCTAATGCAAAATCTTCGAGTTTGATTTTACCCATTTTCGAAGGTTTGTTTTTCCAATAATCTTCTTGAAGTTTTCCTTCACGAATACTTTTTCCCATTTGCACATACGCTCCTGAAATGGATGGTGCCAAACCTGCGCCTAGCATGCCTTGCAGACTTTCTTCATCTTTGAATTCAACCCAAGGAATGCCTGGTTTATTAATCGCATTGCTCAATACAGATGTAATTTCTGTCGAAGTACGCTCGTCACTAGAAATGTACTCAATTGATTTGCCAGAGAAGTTCAAGTTCGACAAAGCTTCTGCTGCTACTTCTGCGATATCGTTGGTATGAGTAAGCACGAATTTTTCATCTTGCATATTGAAATTCGATCCCATGATGTTCGCATGTTTAATCAATGGAATCATCGAGAAAAGATTGTAGAAGAAATAGCTCGGACGAAGCATTTTTACGTTGATTCCTTCAATTGCTTCTAGCTTTTCTTCTAGATAAGCCAAGCCATCAATTGGACCAGCACCTGTGCGCAAGTGAGCACCAATACTGCTAAGTTGTACAACGTTTTTGATTTCATTTTTTACAATAGCATTGATGTAATTATTAGCTACTGTTTTTTGCGCCTCTAAGAAGTCTGGTGCGGCCATGTTTGGCGGAATCATAAGATAAACGCCATCGGCTCCAGCAAGTGCTGAGTTCACGAAGTCGGCGTCATATACAGAGCCTACCAAGGCTTTCGCGCCTAGTGCTTCGATTTTAGCAACGTTGTTGTTTGAACTTGTGATGATGCTGACATCATGTCCTGCGCTGATGAGGCGCTCTGCCATCGGTTTTGTAATGTGACCGATTGATCCTGTAAGTACGTATTTCATTTGTTTGTTTTTTTGTTGGGACAAATGTATATTTGTACTTACGAAAAGTATAGTACTAACTAAAAAGTTAGCTGAAAATAGTTTGTAGCATGAAAACCAGAAAGATCACTTCGACCAATTTTGAAAATGAGTTGTCGAACTTCAAATGCCCTGTCACCATTACGTTGCGTAAGATTGGAGGTCGTTGGAAGGTGCTTGTATTATGGCAATTGCTTTCTGGGAAAAAGCGATACAGCGAATTGAAAAAGAACATTCCGAATGTTTCCGAGAAGATGTTGATTGAAACATTGAAGGAGTTGGAAGACGATAATTTAGTCTTGAGAAAAGTATTTCCAGTTGTGCCACCACACGTCGAGTACAGCTTGACAACTTCAGCGAAGAAGCTGCAACCTGTACTCGAAGCGATGGCCAATTGGGGAAAGAAACAAAAGGAGTTTACTCAACAATGAGTTTTTCTACTTTCGATGAACCCGCAATTTTGATGAAGTAAATACCACTAGGCAGAGCTGAAATATCTACAATGTGAGATGTCATATTGCTTTGAAGTTTGAAATCCATTGCAAGTTGACCACTTGAAGAAAAGATCTGTAATTGTTTCATTCCAAGTTGTGAGAAGAATAATTGTAACTCATCACTCGCTGGATTTGGGAATACATTGAATTCTACATTTTGTTCTTGTTCTTCTACTCCTGTTGGAATGCCTGTTTGATCAGCACAGTCTACTAGGAATAAATTGAACAAGTTTTTGGCTTGTTGCATACGAAATTGAAGAAGACCTATTTCATTATTGTTGTCCGCTTGCGATTGACGAGCATATACATACGCAAGATCTACGACATGTTCTGCGCCTGGTTGAAGTGTAAATGGTCCGCAAGAGCCAATCATTCTTCGATCACCTGCTGGATTTCCGGAAGACTCTTCTGTCCATGGGTCAACTTCAACACCACTTGTGCCAGTGAATAGGGGATCAGAATCATCAGGATAAAAGTATTTAGCATTTAAGTCTGTAACTCCGGTCCCAGACACACCATTGCCACCATAAAGTACCGCTTGGCCATTCTGCCAGATTTGACGTGAGTAGTTGTAGTAATCAAGTGCAATATCTGGATCACCAAAAACGGGATTACTACCTAAGTTGTAATAAAGCGAACTACTGAGTCCATATCGCTCATTGTCTATGATGCCATCGCCGAATCCCCATCCGTAATCACCATACGAATCAGTCACAGTAGAATACGTATCATCTGGAAGTGGATTGTCCGTTCCGTCTGCATCTAATCTAGGGCCGGCGAGAAATACCACGCCCTGCGCAGCGAGATCATCTCCGAATCCACTGGAAGAACTAGCGGGATTATCATAGTCATCTCCGTTGTAGCCATAAATTGAGGAACGTTTAACATTGGTTGCGATATAGTCATCGCCGGAAAATCCAATATCGAAGTCTATCCATTTTGCGAAATAGCTGTCGGTCAGAGTTTGCGTGCCTCTATTGAAAATGTGATATTTAAGAAAGACAGTGTTCTCTAATGTCGGGTCTCCAGTATTTTCAAAGCCATAAAGCATTAGATGAACTTCTAGCCCAACAGGATTTGCGCCTGAATCATGGATGTCTCCTGTATCATTAAATATAGCGTAAGCACATTTATCTCCGCAGAAAAGCGGGTAATCACCACTTTGAGGATTGTAGACACCATCGAGGTCATAGTCGAAGAATGGCGACAGATAGTATGCTTGACCTATTGTGTAATCACCGTGGGCGGGCCAACCGAACATCCATTCGGGTATTGTATAACCATTCGGGAATTCTGTCGCTAAAGTATTATTCTCTGCGGCCTGGAAGTAGGCAATATGGGTTTCAACGTCTTCTGAATTGGCAAAGAATACTTGATTGTATTGTTGCATCACAGCGGGGTTAGTTACAGCATCGCCCAATGTAATTGGTCCATTAAACCAATCTGCGCCGATTTGCTGGAAAGTTTCAAAAGCGCCCCTCAGTTGACCATCTGATGTTAATCCAGAAAGCCAAATATTTCCGGAATAAATAGTTCCTGCGACATCATTGGGCACAGACATAGTGTATGGGCTTTCTTCTCCACCGACAATGTCGCCGTTGCTTGATATCGGTATTTGGAACCCATTTACTTCAAAGACCTCATAGGTGACTTGAGCGTTGGTGTTTATGATGAAGACGAGTGCTGAGCATGCGAGTAGTAGTCTTTTCATAGTCATAGTGTATTTATGTATTCCGAATTTACGGGAATTATGGAGCAGTGTTAACAATAGACCTTCGCAAATACTTTACACTTTATACGAGTCTAAGCCACAACATTTCTATTTTAGCAATCAATTAAAACCAAAACTCTGAATTCAAATGTCTAAAGGACTCATTATCGGAATTATCTCAACTGTGCTTATCGGCGGTGCGGCTGCTGCATGGTACTTCTTCTCAGGAAGCGAAAAACACCTCAAGCTTGTACCGGCAGATGCTATGGTAGTCGTAACAGTTGACTGGGGTAGTCTTGCTAAAAAGGCTCTCGATGCTGATTTTAAAAATTCGCAGTGGTATGTGGATATGGAAAAAGAAGCAACAACTTCTGGTCTTACAAAAGAACAGATTGTAATGCGTGATATTATGAATAACCCTACTGATGTTGGGGTAAACGTGATGTCTGGTGTTTACTTTTTTGTGCAATCAAGAGGTGAGAATACGCATGCAGCATTCGTGTTTGATGTGAATGACCCAAACAAATTTGAAGCTACGGTAAAGAAATTCGATGATCAATTGACTGTTGTACTTGAAAAGTCCTATCGCTATGTAAACATCGGATATGATGCTGTGCTGGCTTGGAATCAAGACGGTGGAATATTTATTAATAATATGTCTTATAACGAACGTTACGAAGACACTTGGTCTAAGCCTGTGATGAATGAAGTGTTCGCAAGAACTGCGGATAAGAGCATTACTTCAAATCCTGAATTTGCATCATTCATGCGCAAGGGTGGAGATGCTACTTTCTTCTTGAATGGCTCTGCAATGGCCGAAGGAATGAGCAAACAAGAAGGTGGCATGATGAGCTTGTCGTCTACAATGCCAAGTACAATTGAAGCATACAAGAATATATTCCTTACAGGGGTTTTGAATTTTAACGACGGAAATATTTCATTCGATTCAGAAGTTATTGGAGAAAATCCAGAGTTTGAAAAATCAATGATTTTTGCCGACAAAGGCATGAGTGAACAACATCTTAAAATGATGTCAAACAAGGATGTGCTCGCTTTTATGACACTAAGTGTGGATATGGATAAATTCATCAACTACATCAAAAGCATGCCTGGTGTAGGAAATGATATCGATCAAATGCTCGCATCACAAGATCTTACGGTAGAAAAAGTAAAAGCGATATTCTCTGGGGAACTCTCTTTTGCACTGAATGGAATGGAGTACAAAACTCCAATCATTGATCCGGAATATGCGATGTTCTATGACGAAGCACCAGAGCCGGAAATGACTCCAATCTTTACATTTAATTTCTCCTCAAATGATAAAGAGGGTTTCAAAGCTTTGCTGAGAAAAACAATGGGTGAAAATGGCTACACTGAAACGCCTCAAGGTGTTTTCCAAGTTCGCATGCCTTACATGATTGCATTTGATATAGCAGAAACTCCTGTTGGATTTGCAGTGAGCAACAATGAAGCTTTGATTGCTTCTGCTTCTCAAGGAGGCATGAGCGCTCCTTTTGCGCCTGCGGCTGAACTCGCTCAGAATAATGCAGTGTCGGCTTACTGGAATATGAATGTTAATTCATACTCACAAGACTTCAAAGATTATATGAAAAAATCGGGCGGTCAAGAATATCAGATGTTTTCAAAATATGTGGAGATTTTCACTGAAATGAAAACTACTGGTGGAACGAGAAAGAGTCACATGGAAATGAACATGGCTACTTCTGAAGTCAATAGTTTTACGTTGATGGTAAAACAGTTTGACGAGGTTTACAAAATGTCTAAAAAAGATCGTGAAGACGTTGATTTTTGATAGAGTCATCCCTGCATTTTTGGAAGGAGGAAATATTCCTCCTTCTGAAGTGTGGAATGCAAATTTGACCTTGAATAAAGGGGAACGCTACATCGTAGAAGCCCCTAGCGGCAAGGGAAAATCAACATTTCTAGGAATCCTCTTCGGTTCGCGAAGGGATTTTAAAGGCCATGTTTCTTTTGATGAAATGGATGTGGCTTCCATATCAAAATCAGATTGGAGTACTATTCGTTCTTCAAAAATCTCCATGCTGTTTCAAGAATTGAGATTGTTTGAAATGCTCACCGTGCGTGAGAATCTTGAATTGAAATTGGCGTTGAATACTACAGTGAGTATTGTACAAGCTGAGCAATGGCTTGCTAGACTTGGCCTTGAAGGGTTCATGGAACGCAAATGTCAAACCTTATCTTATGGTCAGCAACAGCGTGTGGCAATAGTGCGCGCATTGTGCCAACCTTTCGAATGGCTACTACTCGACGAGCCATTTAGTCACTTAGATGAACAGAATGCAACAGTTGCTCTTGAATTGATTCAAGAGGTATGTGCTGCGCAAAACGCTGGATTGATAGTCACTTCGTTAGGTTCTGTGCAAAACCGAATGTTTGATCGGTCGATTATTTTATGAGAAAAAAGTTTAGTAAAATAATATCAGGTAGCATCAAACCTTGGCAAATTGCTTTGGTGGGATGGAGCTCTTTCGCCGGACTGCTCTTGCTTTGGGTGCCGTTGATGTTTTATTTTGATATCACCAAAGCTCTCGAAGAAAAGCAGGATTTATTTGGTGATCAGTTTTTGGTTTTGAATAAAAGAGTGAGTGTTTTCGGTGCGTTTGGAATGGGTTCTCCTGGTTTTTCAGATGAAGATATTGCGGGAATCAAGGCAGAACCTGGAGTTACAGACGTTGGTTCATTCACAGCGAATAGCTTTAGAGCAATGGCTGTGGCTGATTTTGGAAATGCGGGTCCTGTGATGAAAACAGAAATGTTTTTTGAGTCCGTTCCTGATCGATTCATGGATCTCACTCCTCGCGGTTGGCGCTGGCGCCCAGAAGATGAGGATGTGCCGATCATTATCCCATCAGATTATTTAGCGCTTTACAATTTTGGATTTGCCCCAGGACAAGACCTTCCGCAGATTTCACATGACTTAGCAAAGCTTTCTGCTTTTCAAATTGAAATTTCTAATGGAACGAAGAGTCGCGTCATTGAAGGAAGAATTGCAGGATTTAGCGATCGTATAAATACCATTCTCGCTCCCGAATCTTTTATTCTTTATGCAAATGATGAATACGGAGATGGCTCTCGACGCGTGCCTAGTAGAATCGTGGTGAAAACTTCTGATTCTGCAACCCTAGAGAAATTAATGGTTTCGAAAGGATACGAAACGAATAAGGAGAAACTCATCGCTGGAAAGGAAAAGGGAATTGCGAAGAATGTGCTTGCACTCGCAATGGGCTTTGGTATTTTTATAATGCTGCTTTCACTCGGTAGTTTCCTTCAATTCGCCGATTTGATTGTGGCGCGAAACAACACGCATTTGCGCAGCTTACTGTACCTAGGGTACAATCATAAAGTGATTGCCAATAAGATTTTCCTGAGAATGTTGAGCTTCGTGGGATTGAGCTTTGTATTAGCTCTAGTTGGTGGACTTGCGGCGAGAAGTTATCTGCAAAAGTTCACTGTTGGATTAATAGAAGAGCCGAGCTTTATGCCCGACTCTTCCGCAATTCTTATTTTCACAGCAGTGCTCATTGGTTATCTAGCGATTGCTTATTTGAATGTGAGACGCCAATTGAGCGCACTTGCTTAATTATTCAAACATGTAAGTGAATTCGATCTGCACAGTCATTTGTGTATTCGAAAGCTCTAATGTCTCTGTTCCTGTTGCTCCAGCAATCCATGGAAGGAAGGTGAGTGATGACATCAAATCATCAACGCTACCCAAATCTGAACCATCAAGGTCATCGATATCCCAAAGCTCAAGATTGTACTCTTGCAAAGGATGGTTCAGGTAAATTGGTAGTCCACCTGCAGTGTATGTCAAAGTGCTTCCGTCGCAGTTTTCGAAATAGACTGTGCTCTCGAAATTTTCTGGACCGGTAAGTTTCCATCTGATATCTGGACCTGTAGCGCTGCCGATGAATGGATCGTCCCAAGCAACAGCACCATTGGTGAGGGGATATTCGGTGACAGTAATACTATTGATTTTAACGGTAGAAATCACTGGAGCGGGCGCTTCTTCTGTTGGTTCTACGCAACCTGTCAGTGATAATGCAAGCGCAGCAATCGCTGTCATGCGAGTAAAGATTTTCATGTTCAATGGTTTAGTGACGCGAATATAAAATGAATATCTTCGCGATATAACTTTTTTCGCAATGAAACGCTTATCCTCACTTTTGGTCATCTTGCTGATGACGATCGCTTCTGCGTGGTCTCAGAACAATCTTTATGTTTCTGTTTTTGGCAATAATGCTATGGATGGTTTGACACAGATTACTCCTGTGCGAGATGTTCAGCATGCCATCAATATTTCCAATGAAGGCGATACCATCAATATTTTTGGTGGTGACTACTATGAGTACCTCAGCATTACGCACGACAATTTGACTATTCGTCGTGGGAGCATTTTCGATGATGTGGTAATCAAACCATCGATGGGCGATATCGTTGAAAATGCGCTGCTTCTTATTGATGGTAAGTCGAACATCTTGATAGATGGAATCACTTTCGCTGAACACATGTATAACTATGCGCAAGGTATTTATGTGCGTGGAGCGGGCTCTAACATTGACATTATCAATTGCCGCGTCCACGATATTCACTTCTCTGAAGATCCTGGTGCAGCGGTGAATGAAGATACCAATGCACAGGCTATTATCGTTGAAGGAACAGAAGAGTTGTCTAATATCAACATCATCGGTTGCGAAGTATATGATTGCCGTTTGGGCTATAGCGAAGGAATTGCAATCAATGGAAACGTTACGTATTTCAATGTTTCAGAAAACTATGTTCACGATCTTACCAATATTGGAATTGTTGCAATCGGACATGAAGGCGTTTGTAAAACTCCTGCAGTGGATCAAGCGCGTTTCGGAGTGATTGCACAAAATACCGTGATGAATTGCATCTCACCTTACGCTACATGCGGTGGTGTTTATGTTGATGGTGGAGCATATATTTCAGTGGAAAGAAATCACCTTGAACACAACGGATACGGCGTAGAAGTGGGCTGTGAGCACGTCGGAAAAGTGGCTGAGTATGTTGTTGTAAAGAATAATTTGCTCATCGATAATGAAGTGGCTGGTGCTGCAATTGGTGGATATGATTTCCCGAATGGTTCAGGAATGGTCCAATACATCGAAGTGCGACACAATACGTTTTACAAGAATAATTTTCTAGCAGATTACACTGGAGAATTTCTTTTCACTTACATGCAAAACTTTTCATGCGCCAACAATATTTTCTATCTGAATGATCAAGGTGTACTGGGTTATGCGGAGAATCAAGGAACAAATCTTATTTTCAATCACAATGTCATTTATCAAGAACAAGGCATTGTAGAGTTGGATTGGTTCGGCGTAGCAACAGAAACATTCAATGAATTGATGGGCGTATTGGCATTGAATGCAGGAGGACAATACGGTGATCCATTATTCGCCGATGCAGAAGGCGGCGACTTCCACATCATGGAAGGCAGCGAGGCGATTGCCATGGCATTACAAGCAGCAGATTTGCAAGACGGTGAGACAGACTATTACGGCGAAGCTCGCCACACAGGTCTTCTAGACTGCGGTGCAGATGAGTACGGAATGGATCCAGTATCAATAGTTGAATTGGAACCGATCAAACATTCGGTTTATCCAAATCCATTTATCAATGAGTTGAACATCGTTTCAGAAGAGACGATTACTTCCTATGCGATCTTCGATGCGGTGGGAAGAAGAGTGGTGTATAAAGAAGGTTTGGAGGTGGATAATCTTAGAATTGATACTTCTCGTCTTAGAGCTGGAGTTTATACTCTTGTTGTGAATGGTAAGGGGAGTTTGGTGGTGAGGGGGTAGGCTGATTTCTGATTTTTTATTTTTGATTTTTTATTTGGGATTGCTTTATCGGTCCCCGAGTGTCTCGCCGAAGGCGAATAAGATAGCTGATTTTGGACCGGCAGTCCTTGGCCCCTCGATACACCTTCCCTTCGGTCAGGCACTCGGGGACC
>JBJOKO010000057.1:0-10755 GCA_046046035.1 Bacteroidota bacterium
TTTTGATCATTATCTCGATAACGAAATCGATTTGTATTTTGTGGTTACTGTCGATAATCAGGTAGTAGGATGCGGTGGTATAAACATTAACAACGATTCTAAAACAAGTAAAATTAGTTGGGATATATTGCATCCAGAATTTCAGGGAAAGTCACTAGGAACAATGCTCTTAAAGCATAGAATAGAACTGTTGAGATCCATGCCATCAATAGAAAATATTGTAGTCCGCACTTCACAAGTTGCATATAAATTCTACGAAAAAAGCGGATTCAAAACCACCCAAATAGAAAAGGATTATTGGGCAGAAGGATTTGATTTGTACTACATGGAGCTACCAACGACCAACGACCAACGCTGACGACTAGTGACTGACGACCGGTTACTGGTTACTAGTTACTGGTTACTAATTACAGCGTACTCCGTACTCGCTCTTCGTACTACCCCAAGACCCCACTACCACACTATCTCTAGCACACTAGCATACTAGCACACTAGCACACTATCTTAAGATCATGCTTTCAAAAAGAACCGCCCTCACCACCGCCCTCACCATCATCCTCACGGCATTCTGCTTTGTTTCGTCGTTTGCACAATCGATGGATTCTTTGAGAATGGATATTGCGAAAATTCTTTCTACCAAGAATGCAACAGTAGGTGTTTCTATAATGGGAATGAAGGCAAAAGATACTTTGTCATTTAACGGCAATACACATGTGCCGATGCAAAGTGTTTTTAAATTTCATATTGCATTAGCCGTGCTTGATCAAGTGGATAAAGGGCGTTTGAAGTTGGATCAATACATTCCTATTAGCAAGGAAGATGTAAAACCAGACTATTATAGTCCAATAAGAGATTCATTTCCGGATGGCACTTCTATGGCGCTAAGTAGGCTCCTAGAGTACACTGTTTGTATGAGTGATAATGTTGGTTGCGATGTCTTACTTAGATTAATCGGTGGCCCAAAAGTGGTACAAACTTATCTTCGAAAAAATGGAATTGCGGATGTTCAAATAGTGCATAATGAAGAAACGATGCAATCAAATTGGAGTAACCAATATGAAAATTGGACAACTGCAAATTGTGCCAATCAATTGCTTCGGAAATATTATAAGAACAAGAAAAAATTACTTTCAAAGAAGAACTATAAATTTCTTTGGGATTTGATGAAGTCCACGTCTACCGGACCGATGCGATTAAAAGGACAATTGCCTGAAAATACCGTTGTAGCTCATAAAACGGGCACTTCAGGAGAAAATGAAGTTGGTAAAATAGCAGCCGTAAATGATATTGGAATTGTCTTTCTTCCCAATGGAAACTACTATTTCATCAGTGTCTTCGTCTCAGATTCAATGCACAGTTATGAAGAAAATGAAAAAATAATCGCCGACATTTCGAAGGCAGCGTACGCTCATTTCCTGCGTTAGTTTGATAGTTAATTATTGTGGAATCAAATGCACACAAGTGAAACCAAATGCACCCAAATGTATCTAGTAACCAGTAATCAGTAACCAGTAACCAGTCACCAGTCGTTAGTCACCAGCGTAACGCTCTTTCATTACTGCGAAATGGTGTCTTTGGTGTCCTACCAGGATGAAGCCCATTGCTAAGACACTCATTGGATATTTCCAGCATGTGCCAATCTTATCTAGGTCTTGGTCATCAAAGCTTTTGAACATCGCTATCGTCGATTGACGAACCACTTTTAGCTCATCTATGATATCATCAATTTCTCTCTTGTTTGCCCTCGCGTTTGAAGCATATTCATCTTCGTCATAGCCTTGCGGAATATTGGGGTCTTGTCTAACAATGCATAAAGTGCGAAAGCAAAATATTCTTTCCGTATCTATGATGTGTTGAATAATGTCTTTCACAGACCATTTGCCTTCTGCATAAGCCCAGTTTCCAAGCTTACGAAGATGAATCATGTCAAGAGCATCAATGTCCATGAGACTTTGTTCTAATGCCTCAATCAGGTCAATATCATCAGCCAAATCGATATAGCGATCGAAATAGCTTCCAAAGGTTGTAATCGAAGACTTTTTCATAAAACGAAGATAGTGACCAGTGACTGGTTACTGGTTACTAATTACTGGTTACATCGTACTTCGTCCTCGCCCTCCGTACTTTCACACTACCACACTACCACACTACCACACGACCTCCCGACCCCCCGAACTCCCGACCCCCCGAACTCCCTATCTTTGCCCCATGAAAAAGAAACTTGCCATTCTTGCTTCCGGCGGTGGTTCTAATGCCGCTAATATTATGCGTCATTTTGAAAATTCGAGTGATGTTGAAATTGTGCTGCTTGCTTGTAATAAGCCAGGAGCGGGCGCTTTTGATGTGGCGGCGAAATGGAATGTGCCTTCAATGGCAATTGATAAATCCAATTTCAGAGAGTCTGATTCTTTTTTAAATACGCTCAAAGATCTGCACGTTGATTTCATCATTCTCGCAGGGTTTCTTTGGAAAGTTCCAGAAAATCTGGTGAAAGCTTTTGATGGAAAGATCATTAATATTCATCCTGCCTTATTGCCGAAATATGGAGGCAAAGGCATGTATGGACATTTCGTTCACGAGGCCGTATTCGCCGCGAAAGAGAAGGAGAGTGGCATCACCATTCATTGGGTGAATGAACACTATGACGAAGGAGGAATCATCTTCCAAGCAAAAGCGGAGATAGCAGAAACCGACGGCCCGCACGAAATCGAAATGAAAGTAAGAGCGCTAGAGATGGAGTACTTTCCGTCCATAATTGAGCAGGCGATTGGCCTTTAGCTGTTGGCTATTGGCTATTGGCTATTAGCTGTTGGCTATTGGCTATTGGCTTGGTTTCACCGGTCCCTGAGTGTCTCAGATCACCTTTAGGTGAGATGAGATGTATCGAAGGGCCCACTTTCTAGGCATAGATACCCGAACGAAAAGCATAGACCACTAGACCCGCAACGTTTTTTACTCCTAGCTTATCCATCATCCCCATTCGAATGCCTTCAACAGTGCGAGGACTGAGAAACACATGATCACTTATTTCTGCAGTGGTCTTTTCTTCGCAGATAAGTCTTAGCACTTTTATTTCGTTTTCGTTGAGAGTCGTGTTTGCTTTAGATTTTTTATTGGACGCTCGAAGGATGGATTTGAGCATTGAAATACTTACCGTTTCGTTAAAGTAATATTCATTGGTGTGAACATGTTTTATCGCTGAAATCAATTCATCAGGTTTGCATGTTTTTAGCAAATAACCATTCGCTCCTGCCTCAATCATTTGAAGAATACGGGGCTCCTCGTGGTGCATGCTTAACACCAAAACCTTTATCTGTTCATTTGTTTTGCGAATTTCCTTTAGAATGTCAAGACCACTTCTTCCTGGCATTTGAAAATCGATAATCAAAACATCTGGCTTTTTGGCGAGTATCAACGGTTCTATTCCTGTGCCGCTCGCCGCTTCGAAAACAAACTTCAATTCGCTGTCTTCACTTAGAATTGATTTTATGCCAAATCTGAAAATGTCATGATCATCTACTATAGCGTACTTTATCATCAATGGTAATTTTAGTGAGGTAACTAAAGCCTATGCTTATAAGAACATTTTTAGCGATGTTTGATGTAGTGAAAACTAATGTCCAAATTTTTCCAAATGTTTTGGGGTCGGCGCCGTATATGGTTTTCATCATTACAAACACAAAGAAGTTTAATGAAGCGTACATGAAAAATGCAAGTGTGACCCAAAAAGTAAAAGAATGCAATATATTCTTGCTTTCTAAATCTAGCATTAATTTCCGAAATACTAAAATCGAAAGCACAATGTAGGATAAACTAAAGATGGCGGATCCGTAAGCATTCCACTCATTGAAATTTAATGGGGAAAACACGAGAAAGTAAGCCGTTAGACCACCAATAATAAGTCCTAAAGTTGCTTTCCGCGAAAACAAAAGCGCGGACGAGATGAAATAGGAAATCGTAATGAATTCAACAATTGTCCAAACATTGCCAGCCCACATTACGTTCTGATGAAAATGGAATTTTTGAATGGAAGTAATGTAGTCCCACAAAATAGAACCAAGGCAGAAAACCCAAAGGTAATGCCCTTTGTGTTTTCTGCCATACCACAGTCCAAGGAGTGGAGAATCCATGGACATTAGAATGAATATTAATCCAACTAGTGTCAAATTAGTTTGTTATTATGGGAAATTTGTCGACATATTATAATATCCAATAATAGCGGTGTCTTTCATTGCTATAAAATATACATCTGCGTCCCCTTCTTTTGGTTGTGCTTTTGAAAACACTAAGCTTGTTGCACCGTGTATCTGCTTCAATCCCTTCAAAAGTAGCATTGAGTATTGAATTTTGTTCGATGGTGCAGGAGTTCGAGCCATTGAAAGACTTAAATCGCTGTTTGTTCCTGATACAATGATTGGATCAATTTGTAAACTCCAATCATGGCAATCAACACCTTCGTTGTAGTTAATGGATGCGTAGGTTTCTTCTTTTCCTGCAGGAAATGCATTAAAAAAACGATTTACGTTCTCTTCATACAGTTCTTGTGAAATCTGGTGTACATCAATTGCATCTTGCATGTCTTTCTCGCTGTTGCAATCGTAATCAAATTCTGTTGTCATTTTTTTATTGGTTTTTATTCGGAGTGCGTAATTTAGAATATTATTTTATAATTGGAAATAGACTATTTTGATCTCTTTGATGTAATGTCGTGGATAACAGTTTTATAAGTAATGTTGTGAATTGAATTTAGCGGGTTATTACAATTGTATATGCGGGTTTTTACGTACCTATTTATAACTCCATGGACAAATCGAATAAATACTCTTGATTGGAAATGCGTTCCCATCGAGGAGTGGCTGGAATCAGTTTAGACCTTACATGTATATTCTGCAACCCGTTGCCCGGTATGTTGGCCATGATTTGATCAATTTCGGAACTATCTATTCCAGCTCCATTATGATAAATCGAAAAAATCTCATTGGGTTTGGTAAATAAATGAATAGTTAAAGTGGATGGCTTAGCGTATTTCACTGTATTATTTACGAATTCTTGGAAAATACGAAAGGCGTGAATTTGTGACTCCACATCGAGATGAATTTCATTTGTTTGATTAATCATCTCAACTTGTATCGACTGAGAAAGCTGCAAGTTTTTCGCATAGTTCGTGATACTATCTGTAAGACCTTTTTTCTCAATGAGATTGTGCGACATCCTCGTTGAGAGTGCTCTTATTTTATCAATAGATTCCTCAAGAATAGCAATTCCCTTATTTAAATGTTCTTGATCAGGGACGAACTGCTGAGAGCGATACAACATCATTTTTGTAATGGCCAAAGAGGCAGCAATGTCGTCGTGCAATTCTGCAGCAATTCTATTGCGCTCAACTTCTTCACCACTAATAGAAGCCTTCAGGATTTCAATTTCATGCTGGGCGAGAATATTCTCTTTTTCCTTGGCGTGAACGGTAACCCTGTTTTGATATTTGATGATGAAAATAACAACACCAGCGGCCATAATGGTCATTCCCAAAGAACCGAGAATAAAGGCTAAAAGAGAACTCATTTTAGAAGATTAAGCTATAGATTTAGAATAAGGATAAACGAAGATAGATAATATCAATCAAAAGTTAGGAATCCAAAGTGTTTATATGAATTAATATTTTAGAATAAAAACACGTAAAAATACTTACATCTATACACGTAATTCCCAACTTAATTTGATTCAAACTTTATTTACGTTTGTCGGGACTATGATTTTGACTTCGGTTTTGAAGAGCAAATCGAGTATTCAGTTGAGATTACATTAGAAATATGACAGAAGAGAAAGATCCTGTTTTAGGCATTCAAAAGGCAAAATATATTTTAACTAACAGAACAAAATATTTTGGAATAATGACGAAAAATGTAAATGAGGTAACCGATATTAAGTTGGAGATTTTGAAGCGAAATCCTCTTGTGCTTGTAATATCATGCAAGGGAAATGTTATTTCACCTGGTTGGACTCATGCACAATTGATACCCTTCGTTTATGTCACACCTCCTTCGGATGGAATGTATGAATTTGATTTCGTCGCTACAGAACCTATAGAGCCACAGACAGAAGTTATCACCGATATCAGAGCTCAAACATTCTTTTGGGAAGACTACCCGTCAGATCTTGGCGGAGTGAAAATCTATACCGCAACCAACATGATGATTGAAGAATTGTGATTTTATTATCTTCGCGTTATGGCGAAGCAAATTTTTATCAATCTGGCAGTGAAAGATGTTCAGAGATCAATGGAATTCTATACTGCCCTTGGTTTTACCAATAACCCTCAATTTTCGGACGATTCTGGAAAATGTATGGTCTGGAGCGATAGCATTTATCTTATGATATTGTCACAAGAGAAATTTGCCACATTTGCTACAAAGCCTATCGCAGATACCAAATCAAACGTGGCAGCTCTTCTTTCTTTGTCAATGGACAGTGCTGAAGAAATGAATGCTATGATGACCAATGGTCTAAATGCAGGTGGAATAGAACCAACGGAAATGAAGGAGAATAGCTTCATGCAGCATCGAACTATTGAAGATTTCGACGGGCATACATGGGAAATATTCTTTATGGATATGTCGAAGTTCCCGACACAGACTACAAATTAAAATCTTCGGCAATTTTATTTTTCTCTCTTTTCAAATGCTCCAAAAAGGCTTGTGAGGTGGGAGAATGTTTTTTACCCTTTAACCAAATCAAACTCCAGGTTGTTTTAATGGGCAGTCCATTGACTGGAATTATTTGAAGTTCCTTCGTCTTCAACTCATTTTTAATTCCAATAATAGGCATGATCGAATATCCCAATCCCGCCATCAATGCTTGTTTGACTGCTTCATTGGAAGTGAGTTCCATTTTCTTTAACACTGAAATTTGCTTCTTAGAAAAGAAACTTTCCATGGTTTGACGCGTGCCGGATCCTTTTTCTCTAAAAATAAATGGCATGTTTTCGAATATTTCCTTGGCGCTGGTTTTTTCCGTTCTCTTCGGATTCTTTGTGCCAACCAAGTAAAGTTTGTTTGGCAGAAGGTCTAGTTTTTCTATGTTCAGATTTGTCGGTAGAATACTCACTAAGGCGAAGTCGACCTCGTTGTTCTCCAAACTTTCAATGACCTTTTGCTTATTTGTAACGTCCATCAGTAATTCAACTCCCTCATGTTTCTTCATGAAATCAGACAGATAATAGGGCATCACATATTTTCCTGTCGATACAACTGATATTTTCAATCTTCCTGTTAGCTGTCCTTTGTGTGCTAGAGTTTTGTAGTTGATAGCATAAACTTGATTGATGATGTTCTCAGCCGATTCCGCAATCTCCCTCCCGAATTCAGTGATATACAGCTTTCTTCCAACCACCTCGGTCAATGGAATGTCGAACTGATCTTGTAAATTCTTCAATTGAATAGAAACCGCTGGTTGCGTCAAATGCAGTTCCTCCGCGGCTTTGGTGATGCTTTGGGTTTGAACAATCTTGAGAAATATCTGAAGCTGGTTGAGGGTGTAATTCATAAGTTATTTTTATGGATAGTATAACAAAGATAAATAATAATATATGGATTATAAGTTTCAACTTTGCTTCCAAATATTCAATGCTTCCTATATGATAAATGTGATAATCTACCTGAGACAAAACCAAAATCCAAAGGAAATGGTCAACTTTCTATTACAAGAAAAACTGATAGCATCGGCGTCAATCGACGATAATAATATCTCCTATAAAATGGTCGATGATGTTGTTGTGGAAGAATGTTATAGTGTCATTACTTCACAGTCAAAGGCGCTTTTATTCGATGATATTGTCGCTGCTGTGGAGAGTAGGTTGGGCGAAAAAGTTGCAATCAATTCAGTACCAATTGTAGGGGCAAACGGATTTTTCAATGATACTATTCGCAAGAAAACAATCGCAATCTAAGACATGAGCACAGATCTATTGATGGACAATTTGACCAATCCGGCCTTATTATTTTTTGTCCTCGGTATTATCGCGGTTTATTTAAAAAGTGATTTGGAGATACCGCCCAACTCCTCTAAGTTTATTTCGCTTTATCTGCTTTTTGCAATTGGATTTAAAGGTGGACAGGAATTGTCGCACGAGTCATTCACCAGTGAAATTGGTTGGTCGATGTTGTTTGGAGTATTGATTTCGCTCGTTATTCCAACATATACTTTCTTTATTCTAAAAAGGAAATTGAATGTATTTGATGCCGGAGCGATTGCCGCGGCCTATGGCTCTGTGAGTGCAGTGACATTTGTAACCGCTGTTTCTTATTTAGAATCACAGCAATTGCCTCTTCACGGTCACATGGTGGCTATTATGGCGCTGATGGAATCGCCAGCAATCATTATTGGACTCGTTCTTATTTCTATTTTTAATAAAGATGAAAGTGAACGCATAAGTAAGAGCAGTGCAATTAGACATTCCTTCACCAATGGAAGTGTTTTACTAATTATTGGAAGCCTTGTGATAGGTTACTTGGCGAACGCAAAACAAGCAGAAGGAATTCGCCCTTTCACGAATGATTTGTTTAAAGGCTTTCTCGCGATTTTTCTCTTAGATATGGGAATAACAAGTGGGAAAAATCTAAAGGCATTTTTCTCTTTTGGATGGTTTCCTGTTTTGTTTTCTATTATTATTCCAATAATTAATGGAAGCGCTGTTGCCTTTCTAAGCGCTAGGTTTACAGATGATGTTTCTAATCGTTTCATATTCGCAATACTCGCAGCAAGTGCTTCCTATATCGCTGTTCCAGCAGCCATGAAAATCTCTGCACCCAAATCTAATCCTGGTCTACTACTACCCATGGCTCTCGCTGTCACTTTCCCTATTAACATTACGATTGGAATGCCTATCTATTTTTGGATTTCGAGCTCGTAATCTTTTTTGCAATCAGTGAATAACGTAATTCTATTATTGAAAAGTGAAGCAAAGACTGAATTGCCCATTTCCTAGAGTTTTTATTACATTGCCGCATGAACAATGTGGTAAAATTCACTCATCAATTTAAGATTACTTTTTTCGTAATCGTGCTGCTCACTAGTGTCAATTCTTTTGGGCAAAATACAAATCTGGAAAACCTCCTCTCTTCTCAGCAATGGGATGAGTTATTCCCACGTCGCGCAGGCACCTACGGGGTGCATCCGCAGGGATACACAAATGAAAATTCTGCGGGGACCTATTCGCAAGCGAGCACTGAGTTTCCGCCTAATCCCGCAGTTGGCTATTATGGCCGAGGACCAATTCAACTTTCATGGAATTATAACTACGGTCAGCTCAGTAAATTCTTGTACAACGATGTAAATTTTTTCAAAAGAAAAAATGACACAAAGTAAAGTGGTGATAAACCACTAAAGGTCCAAAGCCAAAATGCAAATACCTACCTTTGCCAAAAGCCAAAAGCCAAAAGCCAAAAGCCAAAAGCTAATAGCCAACAGCCAATAGCCAACAGCCAATAGCCAACAGCCAATTGCCGCATATGATAGACTCTACCGAAATAATCTCCTGCTTCATGGTCCTCTTTGCCGTGATCGATATATTTGGAAGCCTGCCGATTATATTAGATATCAAGCAGAAGACAGGTAATATTCAACCGTGGACAACCACAGGAGTGTCACTCTTGTTGATGATTGTTTTCCTACTTATTGGAGAAAAATTCTTGGGCTTCTTTGGTGTAGATGTCTATTCCTTCGCTGTGGCAGGTTCGTTTATCCTGTTCTTTATCGCAATGGAGATGATCTTAGGTATTCGACTTTTCAAACAAAAAGAAGGTGCTGAAAAAACATCATCGATCGTCCCTTTGGCCTTTCCAATTATTTCAGGAGCAGGAACGTTCTCAACTCTAATTTCGTTGCGCGCAGAATATCAAGTGATCAATATCATTATCGCTGTGCTTCTCAATATGCCAATTATTTTTTTGGTGCTGAAACTGACAAATCGTATTGAAAGATTTTTGGGAGTGGGAGGGCTGGCTATTCTTGAAAAAGTCTTTGGAATAATTCTTTTGGCGATTGCCCTCAAGCTTTTCTCTAAAAATGCACAACATTTATTAGGATGAGTGCGGTTCCAGAAATTATTATTTATACAGACGGTGCAGCAAAGGGAAACCCTGGTCCGGGCGGCTATGGCATCGTTTTGATGTCGGGCAGACATTATAAAGAACTTTCACAAGGATTTCGATTGACAACCAATAATCGGATGGAGTTACTCTCTGTTTGTGTGGCTCTAGAGTCCTTGAAAACATTGGATTGCAACGTAACCGTTTTCTCAGATTCTCGCTATGTAGTGGATTCTGTAGAGAAAAAATGGATAGATGGCTGGATTCGTCGTGGTTGGAAAAATGTGAAAAACCCGGATTTATGGAAGCGATACCTCATGATTGCTGCAAAGCATCAGGTAAAATTTAAGTGGGTACGCGGACACAACGGCAATGAAATGAACGAACGCTGCGATGTTCTTGCCGTTGCAGCTAGCAATGGGCGCGACCTTTTGGTCGATGATTGGTACGAAAAATACGGTCAAGATCAACAAACACGTATCTAGTGTTGTTTTAGTCTGAAAGCGGTACATTTGCACCGCAATTTTATAGAAACCTGCAAATCATAATACATGCGTACAGATCTTTATCAAGGGCACGACTATTATCTAATGGACGACTTGCTCACGGAAGAACACAAATTGGTTCGTGATACAGCACGTGCCTGGGTGAAAAAAGAAGTTTCCCCAAT
>JBJOKO010000058.1:0-10748 GCA_046046035.1 Bacteroidota bacterium
CTATGGTGGCCGATGCGCGTGTTATTCGTTTGGCACCTGATGCATATGATACTACGATTAATGCTAGCGGTATGCATTTGTACCCTGGTTTTATTGCGACCAATAGTACATTAGGACTTCATGAAATTGATGCTGTACGCTCCATGAATGATGTAGCGGAGGTTGGAACTTTCAAACCGAGCGTTCGTTCGGCTATCGCTTATAACACCGATTCGGAGATTATTCCAACTGTGCGTTTCAATGGAGTGTTAATGGGACAGATTGTTCCTAGAGGTGGCGTTATTAGCGGCGTTTCATCAGTGATGCAATTTGATGCTTGGAACTGGGAAGATGCCATTGTTCGTGAAGACGATGGTGTACATCTCAATTGGCCACAAGTTTACCATAGACACTATGACAAAGGAAAAGTTGCTATTGAAAAAGTAAGGTCTTACGATCAACAGTTGACAGAAATTCAAGTTTTCTTTTCTGAAGCTAAAGCGTATTGCGCAACCAAAACCCCAGCAGCAGTGGAAGTCCGATTTGAAGGATTGCGCGGCGTTTTTACGGGATCACAGACGTTGTATGTACATGCAGATGATGTGAAAGCGATAAGCGAAGCACTTCGTTTTAAAAGAGAAATGATGATCTCGAAAATGGTCATTATCGGCGGTTATGATGCATGGATGATTGCAGACGAATTGAAAGCTGAAAAAGTTGGTGTCATGTTGCGACGAGTGCACGAACTTCCGATGCTAAATGAAGAGGATGTAAGTCTGCCATTTAAATTACCTTCAATGCTTTATGAAGCAGGTATAGAGTTCTGTTTTCAAAATGAAGGAGACATGGAACGTATGGGAACTCGTAATTTGCCATTCTTCGCAGGAACAGCTGTGGCGTATGGCTTACCTTATGAAGAAGCTGTAAAATCATTGACCTTAAGCGCTGCCAATTTATTAGGCATAGGAGATAAGTGCGGCAGCATCACTTCTGGAAAGGATGCTACCTTATTTATTAGTGCAGGTGATGCGTTGGATATGCGCACAAACAATGTTGTTTACGCATTCATCCAAGGCAGAATGATCAAATTGGATAACAAGCAGAAGGCGCTCTACGAGCGTTATTTGGCGAAATAATTCTTAGTACCCGATTTTTTCGCGAACACGAGCAAGAACTGCATCAGCAGTTATAGCTGCTTTGCGTGCACCTACCATAAGCTTTTCATCAAGCTCATCTAAATGTGTCATGTAGTGCGTATATATTTCGCGCTCTTTTGCGAATGTCGTAAGAATTGCTTCGAGCAGATCTTTTTTGCAATGTCCCCAACCGTATCCACCAGCTTCTAATTTAGCTTTCATGTCAGCTGCTTGTTCAGGCGTTGACACAAGCTTATAGAGTTGATATACTACGCTGCCTTCGGCGTCTTTAGGCGCTTCTAGAGGAGTGGCATCAGTGATGATTTTTTTATTAATCACATCCTTCAACTCTTTTTCCGGAAGAAAAATATTGATGTAATTGTTGCGACTCTTGCTCATCTTCTCACCGTCAGTTCCCATGATGTACATGGTCTCTTTGTTGAGGCTTACTTCAGGAAGAATAAATGTTTCGCCCATCTGACGATTAAAGGAACTTGCAATATCTCGGGTAATTTCCAGGTGCTGCACTTGATCTTTTCCTACGGGAACAAGATTTGCATCATACAAAATGATGTCTGCTGCCATAAGAACAGGATAAGTAAATAGTCCCGCGTTTACGTCGCTTAGTCTATCTGCTTTGTCTTTAAAGCTATGCGCATTAGCAAGCATAGGGTAAGGCACAAAACAGTTTAGGTACCAGCTCAGCTCCGTCACCTGTGGGACATCGCTTTGGCGGTACAATACATTTTTTTCGATATCAAAACCAAAAGCAAGCCAAGTCGCAGCAACAGAATAAGTGTATTCTTTCATGATCTCAGGATTCTTGATCTGAGTGAGAGAATGCAAGTTTGCGATGAATAAGTACGCCTCATTTTCAGGGCGATTGCTCATTTCAATAGCGGGCTTGATTGCGCCTAGAATGTTTCCGAGGTGCGGTGTGCCCGTGCTTTGAACTCCTGTTAGTACTCTTGCCATAATATGATTCTGTGCTGCAAAGAAAGTCATGAATTGGCATTGTGAGTATATTAGCCGTTCTTTTTTCGAAGACAAGTGAATTACATTTTAGGCCCCATATATTTTATCTACAAGCTCTGGATTGGGCTTGTATTCTGGGTTACCTTGCTTTTATTGTATCCAATTTTCTTCGTTTTGCTTTCTTCGAAAAAATTGTATCCAGCTGCTTTTGTGATGAAAAAGGTATGGTCATGGATATTATCGGCACTACTGTTTTGTCCGATTAACAAGACTTTCCGAGGCAAACTTCCAAAAGGACCGTATATCGTGGTGAGCAATCACTCCTCATATTTGGATACCGTTTTTATGTACAGCGTTATTCCCGATTATTTTCTTTTTATTGGAAAGGGGGAGCTTTTGAAATGGCCGCTTTTCGGGCTTTTCTTCAGAAAACAAGATATTCCTGTTCACCGTGATCAATCCAGATTGGCCTACAATGCGCTTCAAAAGGCGTATGAAGCCATCGATCGAGGCGAGTGTATTGCGATGTACCCAGAGGGAACAATCCCGCTCCACGCACCAAAAATGAAGGCTTTTAAGAATGGCGCCTTCAGAATGGCTATTGACAAGCAAGTGCCTATCGTTCCTATTACATGGGTTCAGAATTATAGAATTATGCTCGAGCCTACTAAGTTCTTCGAATTCTCACTGCCACAGCAGGTTTTAGTGGTGGTTCACGAGCCAATCGAAACAAAAGGGATGACTGACGAAGATTTAGTAAATTTGCGCACCCAGGTTTTCAATACCATTGATAGCGCCTTGGCCCCAGAATTTAGAAAAACACCATGAAGATAGATATCGCAACAGTTGACCGCCTCGCCGATTTGGCTCGATTGGAATTCGACAATCAAACAAAAGAGGAAATGGTCAAAGACATGAATAACATGTTGCAGTTCGTAGACAAGATCTCTGAACTTGACACCGCTGGAGTTGAGCCTCTAATCTTCTTGACTGAGGAAAGCAATGTATTTCGTGAAGACGAAATTACTCATGAGGTTTCTCAGGCAGAAGCGCTTAAAAACGCTCCTAAAAAGGACATGTATTATTTCCGTGTTCCTAAGGTTATCCAACAATAAGCGTATTTCTGATGTACAAAATTTCAAAGCTTTCTATACTCATTCCTGCCTACAATGAAGAGCATACCATTACTGGTATTCTTGATCGTATCGCAGAAGTTTCTCTGATAAATGGCATCACAAAAGAGATTGTAATCGTGAATGATGCTTCTAGAGATAACACGAAAGATGTTGTAGAAGCTTACATAGCGGCGCATCCAAACGCTGATATTAAGTTTTTCTCGCAGCCTTTCAATCAAGGGAAAGGCGCTGCTATTCACAAAGCAATTGAGATTGCAAGTGGTGATTATGTGATCGTGCAAGATGCCGATTTGGAATATGATCCTTTTGAATTCAATGATTTGTTGAAACCTGTTTTCGCAGCGCAAGCTGATGTTGTTTACGGATCTAGATTCAAAGGGTCAAATGCTCACCGTATCCTCTTTTTCTGGCATTCTATCGGAAATGGAATGTTGACATTTATGAGCAATGCCTTTACAAATCTCAATTTGAGTGACATGGAAACATGCTACAAATTGATGAGAGCTGATATTGCAAAGAATCTTTTATTGAAAGAAAAGCGCTTCGGTTTTGAGCCAGAAGTAACTGCAAAACTTTCTCGTATTCAGGACATCCGAATCTATGAAGTGGGTATTTCCTACTACGGGCGTACTTACGCGGAAGGAAAGAAAATCGGGTGGAAAGATGGATTCAGAGCAATCTGGTGCATCATGAAATACAACATCTGGGATAGAAGACACTTCAAATAAATCATGAATAACCGCCTGAGTCTCATAGCAGCAGTGCTTATCGCGGCGGTAATTTCAATTGCTTCGTTTCGCGAATCTTGGGATGGCCTACTCCGGTGGGACGTTGCTGGTTATTATTCTTATTTACCAGCTACTTTTATTTACGATGATATCAAACACGAGAAATCTGAAGTGTGGGATGCATTGTGGAAGAAGTATGAAATTAGTCCAAGCCAATATCAATTTCATGAAATAGAAAATCGCACAAGCAAGGTGGATCAATATCCTGCCGGCATGAGTGTGATGTATTCTCCAGCATTTGCCATTGGTCATTTAATGGCAGAAGAAAAAGATGGTTTCTCTTCTGCCTACAGGAACGCTATTGGCGCTTGGTCTGTATTTATCGCCATAGTGGGGATATTCTATTTGAGAAAAATTCTTCTCTACTTTTTTAATGATAGTTTAAGTGCAATAGTGTTGCTGCTCATTTGCGGAGCGACCAATTATTATATTCAAATAACGATGGGGCTGCTCACGCCTCACAATTATCTTTTTACGCTCTATGCAATCTATCTATGGAATGTAATCAGATGGTTCGAAACAAAGTCTGTGTCGAATATGATTGGCTTGAGCGTTACTCTCGGATTGGCTTGTCTATCGAGGCCTACCGAGATTATTGCCTTGTTGATTCCTCTATTTTGGACAGGTAATGCCAAGGCGGTTATTCTTGAATTGTGGAATGCAAGAAGGGCACAATTAATAACTGCATTCTCAATTCTACTTGGTATTGGCGCTTTGCAGTTCACCTATTGGAAAATTACAACAGGACATTTTCTATTCATGAGTTATGCGAATCCCGCAGAAGGACTGGATTTTCTTTATCCACACACGCTTGATTTTCTTTTTTCTTTTAGAAAAGGCTGGCTTATTTATACACCTTTAGCGTGGATTGCAATACTTGCATTTATCCCTCTTTTCAAAAACCGAATGAACGTTCGGTGGGCACTTTTGCTTTTCTTTTTGATTAATATTTATGTTGTTTCTAGTTGGTCGAATTGGTGGTATGCACAGAGCTATTCACAACGACCAATGGTGCAAAGTCTTCCTGTCTTGGCGATTCTACTTGGTTTTTCTTTACAATGGATGTGGAAATTGAAAGGCGCAAAATGGCCTTTGATAATTGTAACAGTTCTTGTTTCTGGGCTTACAGTTTTTCAATCTTGGCAATACAAAGAAGGTATTTTAGATCAATGGAGAATGACGAAGGAGTATTACTTCGCTGTTTTTGGAAAGACTGAAAAGCCCGCTGGTGTGGATGATTTACTTATGATAGCCCGTCCTTTTGATGGCAGTCAAGAAGTGTTTGACAAAGAGAAATACAAGTCTCTTGAAACATTGAGTTTTGTCCAACTTATGCCGGAAGAATTGGACAGCACTATTCTAGTCAATGGACAAGAATATAAAGTGGATGCCCTGTTTCCAGAGCATCCATATACTAAAGCGATTGGACGAAAATTTAAAGAGTACACAGATACTGATCATCTGTGGTTGACAATTGAAGCAGATGTATTCTTCGGAGAGAATAGCAAACCAGAGGAATTGCTATTGGTTTCATCTGCCGAACACTCAGGAAAAGCTTACGGCTACCGCACATATGCTTTGGCTGATAGTGTGTACAAACCGGGAGAGTGGAATACCATTCGAGTGAATTACCTCACTCCTGAAATGCGCATTAGAAAAGATCTTTTGAGAAATTTCCTTTGGTATCGAGGTCAAGGCAAAGTCTATTGCAAAGACCTCCGAATTACCCCATTCGAAAGAATGAAATAACCACCCCACCTAACACTTACCACCTACTACTTACTACCTGTTACCAGGAGTTTAGCAGAACTCTTCAAATGCCATTTTAAGATTGTCGGCAATCATCTCAGCTGTGCGGCCTTCGATGTGGTGACGCTCAATCATGTGCATTAGTTTTCCGTCTTTGAAAAGCGCGATGCTTGGAGAAGAAGGAGGATAAGGAAGCATATATTTTCTAGCGCGCTCTACAGCATCACGGTCTACACCAGCAAAGGTTGTAACCAATTTGGTTGGAAGTTTTGCTGATGTTTTAACTGCATGCTTAACGCCTGGACGCATACTGCCCGCAGCACAACCACATACACTATTCAATACCACTAGAACAGTTCCTTCGCTGTTTACAGCTGAGTCAACTTCTTCTGTAGTCATTGCTTGAGAAAAGCCTACGCTATCTAAATCTGCACGCATTGGTGCTACTAATTCTGGAGGATACATTTTTGTATATTTTTTTGTTATAACAAAGGTACACCCCTCTTTGTTTGCTTATGCCCAAGGAGTGTTAAATGGTCTTAACCTTTAATATCGATACCTAATTCTTTCAATTGCTCGTCAGCGATTGCGCTGGGAGCATCGATCATTACATCACGTCCGCTATTGTTTTTAGGGAATGCAATGAAGTCACGAATACTTTCAGAACCGCCGAATAGTGAGCAAAGACGATCGAAACCGAATGCTAGTCCACCGTGTGGTGGTGCGCCATATTCGAATGCATTAAGCAAGAATCCAAATTGAGCTTGAGCTTCTTCTGGAGTAAATCCAAGAAGGTCAAACATGCGGCTTTGTACATCGCGATCGTGGATACGAATAGAACCGCCACCTACTTCCACACCATTGATGACGAAGTCATAAGCATTCGCATTAACAGCTCCTGGATCGGTATCCAAAAGTGCGATATGCTCTGGTTTTGGTGAAGTAAACGGATGGTGCATTGCGTGCCATCTGCTTGTCTCTTCGCTCCATTCCAAAAGAGGGAAATCGATTACCCATAGTGGAGCAAATACTTCTGGATTGCGAAGATTCAATTTTGAACCCATCAACAAGCGAAGTTCGCTCAGTTGCTTGCGAGTAGAATTCAATCCACCGCTAAGAACCAAAATTAAATCACCTGCATTTGCGCCTGCTTTAGCTGCGATTGCTTTCCAGTCTTCTTGAGAATAGAATTTGTCGACTGAAGATTTGAAAGTTCCATCTTCATTGCACATGCAATAAACAAGTCCCTTCGCTCCAATCTGCGGGCGTTTTACCCACTCAGTCAATTCATCAACTTGCTTGCGAGTATATGATGCACAACCAGGAGCAACGATACCTAGAACAGCTTCAGCGCTATCGAAGATTTGGAAGTTCTTGCCCTGCATATCTGAAGTCAAGTCTTGGAATTCCATTCCAAAGCGAATATCGGGCTTATCATTTCCATAACGGCTCATGGCATCTGCATAAAGCATGCGCGGAACCTCAGGGATATCAACGTTTTTCACTGTTTTGAAAAGATGGCGAACCATTCCTTCAAAGGTGTTTAGAATATCTTCTTGTTCTACAAAAGCCATCTCACAGTCGATCTGAGTGAACTCAGGTTGACGATCTGCGCGCAAATCCTCATCGCGGAAACAACGTACTATTTGATAGTAGCGGTCATATCCAGCCACCATCAAGATTTGCTTGAATGTTTGTGGTGATTGAGGAAGTGCATAGAATTGTCCAGGGTTCATGCGACTTGGAACAACGAAGTCACGCGCACCTTCTGGAGTGCTCTTAATGAGATATGGAGTTTCGATTTCTAAGAAACCGAGTGTGTCAAGGTATTTACGACTTTCGATGCTCATGCGGTGACGAAGCATCATGTTGTTTTTTAATGGATTTCTGCGAAGATCCAAAAAGCGCCATTGCATACGAAGATCATCGCCTCCATCGCTATCATCTTCAATAGTGAAAGGAGGGGTTTTCGCGGCATTCAAGATCTCAAGTTGTTCCACTATAATTTCTACATCACCTGTAGAAATGCGAGCATTTTTAGAAGAACGCTCAACAACTTTTCCAGTCGCTTTGATAACGAATTCACGTCCAAGTTTGCGTGCTGCCTCGCATAGAGGGGCATTGGTTTCCATATTGAAAGCCAACTGAGTAATGCCATAACGGTCGCGTAAATCAACGAAGGTCATTCCGCCAAGATCACGTGAACGTTGAACCCAACCGCTGAGGGTAACTGTTTGACCGATATGTTCTGCGCGTAATTCGCCGCAAGTGTTTGAACGATGCATAGTATTTATTTTCGAGGTGCAAATATACTAAGCCTTACCAAGGAGTCGACCGATGTTTTTGACCAAGATGCAACCTTTATTATCAAAATCATATCTTAATATCAAACGCTTAATTTCAACCTTATGAAAAAGATATTTACCTTATTGACCATGTTCATCTTAGCATTTACTGCTAGTTATGGTCAATGCAATTTGGATGGCACATTCGTCATGTATCCTGCTGGCGGAAATGCCATATATGTGATGTCGAATGACTCAGTGCAAGAGTGTGATGGCCAATACAACATCAATTATACTTGGACTTTTGGTGATGGAACCATGGCTAGTAGTCAGTTTGAATACCACCAATACTTTTTTGCTGGGACCTTTGATGTTTGTCTTGAAGTGGAAGTTTTAGATGTTCTAACGGGAGATTTAGTTGAGACTCTATATTCATGTCAAACCATTTTTATAGACCCATGCACCAGCCTTGCAGGGCAGCTTTATATGAGTGATTACAATGGAGATGGTTTCTTTTTATCTGCCAATGTATTTGGTGGTATGATGCCTTACACTTATCAATATTCACTCAATGGAGGTCCTTTCATGAATGGCACTAGCTCGCCATTCTTTGTTCCTAATGATGGATCTGAAGTATTGAACTTCTTGTGTATGGTTGTAGATGCTAATGGTTGTGTTTATACAATGACCTACCAAGAGGTGAATCCATTATATCAACCTGCATGCGATGCGGCATTCACAGTTACAAATTATGGCTTTCAATATTATGCTTACAGCACGATACAAAACAATTTTGCCTTCGTTCAAAGCTGGTTTGTAGACGGAGTTCAAGTAGGGCAGGGGCAATCCTTGTGGTATGAATTCGAACCAGGTATTTATGAAATAACGCTAGTTGTTAGCAACCCAACTTCTGGTTGTTCTGAAACAACTACACAAACGATTACTGTTCCAGAACCAATAACGTTGTGTGGATATGCATTTTTAGACGCTGACATGGATGGCGTGTTCGACGCTGGTGAAGAGGGTGTTGAAGGAATAGGAATTCAAGATTTTAATGGTGTAGATTCTGTTTGGACAGATGTAAATGGTTACTATGAAATTCAAGTTCTACCTGGAGAGTTCAATCTGTATGCAAACGTAGGAAATTCGGGTTACGCTGTAGTTCCAGGGGGTAATGTGAACGTTGATGGAGTTTATTCTGGCAATTCTACAGAAAGTGCTGTTGATTGCAATATTAATTTTCCATTAGAAGTGTACCAAGGGGTATTCTGTGGAACAGCATTTATAGACGTGAATCAAAATGGTCTTCTTGATTCAGGAGAATCAACCTTGCCAAACGTCGAGATTACTATTTATCCTTGGGATAACACTGGTACGCTTTCATATTCGACTTTTACAGATGGGAATGGTAATTACTGTGTAAACTCCCCTGCGGGCTACCAATATGCTTTGGCAACCTATACTACTTTGTCGGGCGCTGTCATTACTTATACAATTAGTGTATATGTTCAAGATGATGGAACTGTTACTGGAATTAATGTTCCATTCTATTTCATCGAAAATGCAATTGAAGTTTCTGCGTATGTATCTTCTTGGGGACAACCAGTACCGGGATTCACCAATTACAACTCGGTTACTTTGCAGAATGCCGGTGAATTGACTGCTGTTACAGATGTTACTGTTTACGTTCCTGTCTATATCAGTGTATCTTATGTTGGCGATTTGAATGGTGTAGCAGGTGTTTATGCTCCTGGATCGAACTCCATTACTTGGACAGGAGTTAGTTTGGCTGGTATGTCATGGGCTTATTGCTACTACTATGGCTACACTTCTATTGGAACTCCACTTGGAACGCCTGCAGTAACTACCATTAATGCTGCTGTAACCAATGGTACAGATGTTTATTTAGCGAATAATTCAATGACCATTTCTCAAGTTGTAATTGGTTCTTATGACCCAAACAACAAATTGAACTTCCCTTCTGGTGTTGGCGAAACGGGTGATATGCTTCCTTCAAATGACGCCTTCACTTACGTTATCAACTTCCAAAACACGGGTACTTCAGAAGCGGTGAATATTCGCGTAGAAGACCAATTGGATACTGATCTTGATTGGAGCACATTCCAAATGATTGGTGCGTCGCATGATTATACTGTTGAAATGCAAGATGGACACTTGGTATGGTACTTCAACAATATCATGCTTCCAGATAGCAATACCAATGAAGAATTGAGTCACGGCCAAATCACATTCCGTATTCACCCAATAGCGGATAAGCCAGTTGGTACTGTGTTTGAAAACACTGCATACATCTACTTCGACTTCAATGAAGCAATTATCACGAATACAGCTGTGAATACATTCGTTTCTTCTATAGGGGTGAATGAAGTAGAAACAAGTAATGGTATTTCAATCTATCCAAATCCTTCTGAAGGTGACTTTACAATCGCAGCAGAGGACATGAATGCAGGCGACTACATTGTAATCTTTGACGCTATGGGACGTGAAGTGTTCAGAAAACAAGTGATGAATTCAAACACAACTAGAATCGACACAAATCTACCTACAGGGCAGTATGTGCTTCAGATTCAAGGGTCAGCTAATGTGACCACTACAAAGGTTGTCGTTAGATAATATTTGAAATTAAAATCATTTGAAAAGGCTTTGAATCGAGTAAAATCGATTTAAAGCCTTTTTCTT
>JBJOKO010000059.1:0-10740 GCA_046046035.1 Bacteroidota bacterium
CGAGGACATTCTTGATACAGATTATGATTATGTCCTTATCCATTGTCAGCAATACGACCATCTTTTCGCAATCGCAAATCTCCAGTAAAGCCATGAAACAAATTATCACAGTTTTGCTTCTAGCCATCCTTTCAAATACAAATCTGTTAGCTCAAGGATGCAGTGATGCCGGTGTTTGCAGCATTGGCGGTGAAACAGATTCAACTGCAACTTTCAAAAACACATTTGAAATAACATACACCTATGGTATTGGATTAGAAGATGTGAAATATAACAATGGCATCTTAGGATACACGCATCGTTGGAATAAGCAATGGAGCGGAGCAGCACAATTGAGCTACAACCAGGCTAATGGAAACTTTGGCACATTGGGCAATTTAGGTGATGTGGTTTTGCTTGGTCGATACCTTTCGAAAAAAACAAACAACAAAGCATGGGTGATTTCTTTCGGAACAAAAATTCCACTTTCCACAGGGAATATGAAAATCAACAATATTCCTCTACCAATGGAATATCAACCCAGCCTAGGAACAGTCGATGGTTTACTGAGTTTAGAATACCGCATAAAAAAATGGAATTTCGAAACTGCCTTTCAAGCGCCAGTAGTTCAAAGCAATCGCAATTCGTTTTTCGATGAATACTCAGCGTCCAACGTTTTTCCAACAACAAATTTATTCCGCCGCAAATCCGATGTATTGATTAGAGCCGGATATAACTGGAAATCCAAAAATGAAAAGTGGACTTTCAAACCAAATATGATGGGGATCTATCATCTTGGAAACGATACCTATGTTGACATCAAAGGTCAAAGACAAGAAATTTCAAACTCACAAGGACTTACGATAAATGCAAATCTCACCACAGTTTTCGCATTCAACAAAAGAGACGCGATCGAATTGAACCTAGCGACGCCATTGGTAGTTCGACAAATTCGTCCAGATGGTCTCACCCGCGCATTCGTGGCGTCATTATCATACAATTTTCAATTTTAAAAAACAAGAAAATGAAACATCTAACAAAAATATCCCTTGTTCTGCGCCTAGTGATTGCAGTAATATTCATTCAGACTCTGTACTTCAAATTCACGGCTCATCCGGATTCTGTTTACATTTTTACAGAATTGGGAATAGAACCTTTTGGTCGAATAGGCCTTGGTATCGTTGAACTAATAACATCAATTTTGTTATTCATTCCACGCACAAAAATCCTCGCAATTTTGAGTTCACTAGGAATTATCATTGGAGCTATTGTTTCTCATCTAATAGTGATTGGCACTGATATAAAAGGCGACGGTGGTGGATTGTTCACTTTGGCCTTAGTTGTTTTCGCTCTATCTATTATCTTAATGATATTACATAAAACAGAAGTACTAAATCTAGTCAAACAAGTATCAAAAGGATTCCGTTCTACACCGGCTCTATTAGTATTAGTGCTTTCCAGTTTTTTGAGCAGCTGCGCACAAGAGACAACAACATTATTAAGTGAAAATAAAATGACAACAGATACCATCTCTTCTTCCGACAGTCTTATTAACCTAACCAACGCGCAATGGAAAGAGCGCTTGACACCAGAACAATACTACGTTTTAAGACAAAAAGGAACAGAACAACCTTACTCAGGTGAATTTGTTTTCAATCATGATAAAGGAACATATAAATGTGCAGGATGTGGTGAAATACTCTTCACGGATGATATGAAATTTGATAGCCATTGCGGATGGCCAAGTTTTGATCGAGAAGTAGCTGGAGGAAAAATAATTCAAACTGAAGATCATAGTCACGGCATGCATCGCACTGAAATTACTTGCGCAAGATGTGGGGGACACCTCGGGCATATCTTTGATGATGGGCCAACCGAAACAGGAGAGCGCTATTGTGTAAACTCTGCTTCCTTGACATTTGAGCCCGCCAATACAGCAATGGCAGCGAGTAAAGAAGAGACCATCACACTAGCAGGAGGATGCTTCTGGTGCATTGAAGCTGTATTCGAAGAAATAAAAGGAGTTTTACGTGTTGAATCGGGATACAGTGGCGGAACAGCTGCCAGTCCTACTTATAGAGATGTGTGTTCAGGTGAAACCGGTCACGCAGAGGTGGTGCAAGTTGTATACAATCCTTCAGAAGTAACTTTAACCCAAATTCTAGAAGTATTCTTCACTGTGCACGATCCAACAACATTGAACAGACAAGGAGCAGATATTGGAACCCAATACAGATCCGCTATCTTCTACCACAATGAAATTCAAAAGTCAGAAGTATTGAAAGTGATTGCAGCATTGGAATCGGAAAAAGTTTTCTCTTCCAAAATTGTGACAGAGGTGACTGCTTTCGGTACTTTTTACAAAGCTGAAAATTATCATCAGGAATACTATGAATTACATAAAGAAGAACCATATTGCAGAGCCGTGATTCAGCCTAAGATGGAAAAATTGCACAAGCTTTTTGCTAATAACCTCAAACACTCCCAACTATGATATTCAAAGAAACCAAACATGTATTGTGTCAATTGATTGATGGGATCAGTCATTTAGATTATGATCAATACACCAATAAAGGGCGTGTTCTATATGGAAGTTCAATAGGGTCGCATACTCGTCATATTATTGAATTATACCAACAACTCCTCAGAGGCTACGACACCGGCGTTGTAGATTATGATAATAGACAAAGAAATCTATTAATTGAAGAAAGTGTTGATGTAGCAATCGAAGCAATTGCAAGTATCATATCTCAAATAGACCGACCTGACAAACCTTTCTATATGCAGTCATTGTATTTCCGTGAAGGCAAAGTCATGGAAAGCACATACTACAGGGAGCTTCTTTATAATGTTGAGCATTGCATCCACCATCAAGCCATCATCAAAATAGCGTTTGAAGAATTAGGATGTGAAGAAGTACCTGTAGATTTCGGAGTTGCAAAATCCACAATGGAATACCGCGAAAAATGTGCACAGTAACTTACTATAAAGGATCTAATGGGATATTCTTGACTTCAAATCGAGATGAAAATATCAGTAGACCAGACGCAGCTTTAATCCATCAGGAAAATCTGAATGGGATGACTGTTATGTATCCAATAGATCCGCAAGCTTTTGGAAGTTGGTTTGGATATCGAACGGATAAAAGCGCGCTTGTTCTATTGAATGGAGCCTTTGAGAAACATAGACGTATCATTCCGTACAAACGCAGCCGCGGATTGGTTCTTCTTGAAATATTGAAACAACCAAATTTTAATCAAGCTTGGGAAAACGCGTCACTTGAAGGAGTAGAACCTTTTTCATTAGTGGCCTACCAGCATGATCAATTGTCCTTTAAAAGATGGGATGGTGAGATTAAATATTCTGAAGAGTTGAACAGTGAAGCGTCTCACATTTGGTCGTCTGTAACGCTCTATGAAGAAGAAATAAGAAACGTGAGAAAGCAATGGTTTGCCGAATTTCTAAGTTCCAATACAAATGAAAAAACTGCGGACGATTTAATATCCTTTCATACTACAACAGGAAAAGACAACAGCACAGATGGACTAGTGATCAATCGTGACAATGTGATGCTCACTAAAAACATTACTCAAATCTCTATGCTCGAAGATCACGCAAAAATGTTGCATTGGGAATTACTGAAACAAGAAAAGCAAATTACAGAACACGCTTATAATGTTGAACAGGTTTCATAAAATACGTAATTGGGAATACTGGCCCGTCTACGTGGTGTATACACCTGCTTTCATTTATTGGGTAGGACAAGCTATTCGTTTTCGTTCGGCAACCTTTTACCGATGGGTAAACCCAGCTATTCCTAATGGCGGTCTTCATGGAGACAGTAAGAAAGAAATTTATGACTTACTTCCACAATGGTCATTTCCCAAAACAACATTAGTAAGAAAAGAACAAGCGTTTGACAGCAAACATATTTTGCAAGAGATGGGACTTCAATTTCCTGTTCTCTTGAAACCAGACATTGGTTGCAGAGGTGTGGACGTCAAGAGAGTTAACTCACATGAAGAAATTCGTGAATATCACCAAGCTTCTGAAAAGGATTATCTTATTCAAGAATGGATAGACCTTCCCAATGAATTGGGTTTGTTCTATTGTAAAATCCCAGGAGAGAAAAGAGGTAGAATAACAGGTATTACTTTAAAAAGCTTTTTGACAGTTACAGGAGATGGTCGTTCAAGCATCAAGGATTTGCTACAAAAAGATCCTAGATCCCGAATGCAAATCGAAAAACTAGAAAAGACAATCGATCTTAATGTCATTCTGCCTTTGAATGAAAACAAGTGCATGGTGCCCTATGGCAATCACAATAGGGGCACTCAGTTTATTAATGGCAATCAATTTATAACATCAGCACTTGAGAAGTACTTTGAAAATTTGCTTGGCAGCATTCCAGGATTCCACTATGGCCGATTAGATATTCGTTATAATACTTTGGAAGAATTAGAGCAGGGTTTGAATTTTAAAATTATCGAACTCAATGGTGCTAAAAGTGAACCAACACATATCTATGACACTAGCACCTCATTTTGGAAAGGTCAACGAGAAATATTCAGACACCTTCAATTATTCATGTGCATAGTCGAGAAAAATAGAATCTGACTTCAGTTTCTGATTCGCTAAGTCGCCACGGCTGCGCTAAGCACGCTAAGAGGGTACATTTACTTTGCACACTCAACTCCCTTTTCTTTGCGAACTTCGCGTGAACTTAGCTTCGTTGCGGAAATATTTTTTGGCTGCCGCGAATAGGGCGTTGTGTTGCAATTCTGTTTCGCTAAGTTGCCACGGTTGCGCTAAGGACGCTAAGAGGGAACATTTTCTTTGCTCCCTTTGTGACATCCCTTTGCGTCTTTCTTTGCGCACTTAGCGTGAACTTTGCTTCTTTGCGATAATATTATCAGCACACTGCAGTATAAGACAAGTCTCAAACAGCTAAGACTAATCCCAATAATTATGCACCCATCGCATATTATACCGCCTGTTAAGCAGTTCTTGTAAGGTTTTCATTTCCTTCATTTCTTGGTACAAAAAATTGACATGACTGAAAACGAAATCTCTCGAATTGTTATCACATTATCCATTCGGATCCACCGCGAATTAGGACCTGGATTGCTCGAAAGCGTCTACCAAGAATGCTTGTACTACCTACTAAAAAAAGAAGGACTCAAAGTCGTAAAGGAAAAAGCCCTTCCCTTAGTGTTTGAAGAAGTTCGTCTGGACACCGCCTACCGTCTAGATTTACTTATCGAAGACAAGGTGGTTATTGAACGCACGGAATTCGCAGAGTGGTTCACAACATAGATGACGAACAAAAAAGATTTTGAAAATAAATCTTGCAACCGATTAGTTGCCTATATTTGCAACCGAATGGTTTCTAATTTAAGCAAAAATGAGACGAGATATATTTCAAGCAATCGCTGACCCAACACGTCGTGCTATCATAACTCTTATTGCCACCCAGGCAATGACACCCAATGCTATTGCAGAGCATTTCGACACTTCTCGACAAGCTATTTCAAAGCACCTCCGAATTCTTACAGAATGTGAACTGGTGAATCAAAAACAAGAAGGAAGAGAAATATACTATTCGCTAGAAATCAAAAAAATGAAAGAAATAGATAAGTGGCTTCAACAATTCCGCAAAATCTGGGAATCACGTTTCAATCAGTTGGATACTCTATTAACCAAAATAAAAAAATAATACATCATGAACTCAAATCTCCTTTTCGACTTCAGCGTGAATAAAGAAAACAATACAATTCACGTTGCTCGCGAATTTGCCGCTAACTTACCATTAGTATGGAAAGCTTGGACAACAGCGGAACTCCTCGACCAATGGTGGGCACCACTACCCTATCTCAATAAAACAAAATCACTTGATTTCAAGGAAGGTGGAACATGGCTGTACTGCATGATAAGTCCTGAAAACGAAGCACACTATTGTCGATTTGATTATGATAAAATTGAATCAGAAAATTACTATTCTGGCCTTGATGCATTTTGTGATGCCGAAGGAAATCTGAACACAGACTTCTCAAGAATGCATTGGAAAAATGAATTCACTGAAGAAAACGAAATCACGAAAGTAAACATCACAATTACTGTAGACACACTTGAAACTCTAGAGAAAATAATCGCTATGGGCTTCAAAGAAGGATTCACAATGGGATTGAACCAATTGGAGCAAATGCTTGCTGGCAACAGGTAGTTGGTGGTAAGTAGTAGGTAGTAGGTGATAAAAAAAGGAGCCACAGTTGAGGCTCCTTAAATTCAAAAAACTATTTCCCTAAATTCAAATAAAAAACAATCCAATCTAGCACTCTAGCTCTCTAGCTCTCTAGCATACTAGCACACTAGCACATTAATATTAGTCTTCTTCCGTCTCGAAGAACTCTTTGAAACGTTGAAGGAATCCGATGCCACGGTCTTTTGCTTTTGGAGCTTTTACCGGTGGAACTTCTTCTTCTGTACTTTCTTCAACTTCAGTTTCTGCAACTGGTTCTTCAATTCTGTAATTACCTGATTGACGTAATTCTTTCTTCTCAAGCAATTCAAGACCGTTGATCACAAGTCCAACACCTGTGCTCAAAGATGGTTGAAGCATATCTTCTGATGGTGCTTTCGCCACGTGCTCGTTAGGATAACCTACTCTGCAGCTCAAGCCAGTGATATATTCTACCAATTGACGCATGTGTTTCAATTGAGCACCACCACCAGTGATTACGATACCACCGATCAATTGCTTTTCAAATCCACTATTGCGAATTTCGAAGTGCACGTGCTCAAGAATTTCAGTCATACGAGCCTCGATGATATGCGCCAAGTTCTTAACGCTAATTTCCTTAGGTTCGCGACCTTTCAATCCTGGGATAACTACGATATCTGTGTCTTTGTTCTCAACGGCCAACGCGCTTCCGAAGCGAGTTTTAAGTTGCTCAGCTTGATTGCGCATAATTGTGCAACCTTGTTTGATATCCTCTGTGATGATATTACCACCGAAAGGAATCACAGCAGTGTGACGAATAATTCCATCTTGGAAAATTGCGATATCTGTAGTACCACCCCCGATATCTACGAGAGCAACACCTGCTTCTTTTTCTTCAGTGCTCAAAGCAGCTGCAGAACTAGCTAGTGGCTCAAGGGTAAGATCTTCAACAGTCAAACCAGCTTTCTGAACGCACTTATAAATATTGCGGATAGCGCTCATCTGACCAGTGATGATGTGGAAGTTCGCTTGAAGGCGCGCTCCGCACATACCGATAGGTTCTTTGATTCCGCCCTCAGCGTCGATAGTAAATTCTTGTGGAAGAACGTGAATGATTTGCTCACCTGGAAGCATTGCCAAGTTGTACATATCTTCAATCAACGCATCGATATCGTACTGCGTGATTTCGTCTTCTTGGTTTTTGCGCGTACGCATCCCATTGTATTGAAGACTTTTGATATGCTGACCAGCAATACCGACGTTTACCAATTTGATGTCTACTCCACTTTTTTCAGAAGCTTCTTCTACAGCAGCCTTGATGCTCGCTACAGTTTTTTCAATATTGGCAACAACTCCTCGACTCACCCCAATGCTTTCACTCTTCCCAATGCCGAGAATTTCAATTTTGCCATTTTCTGTGCGGCGACCTACAAGACATGCAATCTTGGTAGTTCCGATGTCGAGTCCGACAATAAGATCTTGGTTCATATTCTTTTTCTAATTCGTTAACTGTTTTCTTTCACAAACTACTTGTCCTTCGTACTCCAGGTGAATACTGCTGTACATATTGAGGTCACGAGTTTGTAGCGTGTTTGCATAGAAGGTCTTCAACTTCTTGAACTTCATGTCAAGGTTATTGACGTCTCCTATAAAAATGCGGTGCTCACCAACGCGAGGAATTATTTGCACATTGCGTGCCGCATCTATAAAAATGTGTTCCACCTGCGCCATTAAAAATTCATCTTGGCGGATATGTAAGGTGAAATAATAAATATCATCCAACATCGACTTGAAGGCCCATTGCTCATTTTTGCGGGATTCCTCTATCGAAGTGTTCAATAATTTCTCTTGAATATTTCCGGTAAAAACAGGAAGTTTCATTGCATAGCCCGGGGTCACAGGCATAGTAAAACCATCAATATCGATGTACATGCTAGATCCATCCTGATTGAATACCCGAGCAATTGGTTGGCGCTGTTGAATCTTCACCACACAACGACCATCCACAGTTGTGAATACATCAGCACTTTTCACCGAAGGGTGAGCAGCCAACTTATCGTGCAGCTTTTGAATATTAATTTGCGTGAGGAGCTTGCCAACCAAACTGTCATTCTTCGATTGAATCAAACTCAAGACCGTAGCATTGTCGATGAAGAATTTCCCACCCTGATCTTGGATTTCGATTTCGACCTTCCAACACTTTTCAGATTTCTGTTGGTTGCCGGCAAAAACGATCAAGGCAACAACCCCCACTGCTAAAATTCCTAGGATTGAATACACCAAAATGCGCTTTCCCTTGCCCTTCTTTTTCTTAGGAGCAGGAGAAACCGGTGTCTCATCAGGCGTTGGCCCAATGTTTTCTGGCTCATCATATGTCTTGAAACGGTTATTCACAGCGGGATTCAGGTCTTTTACGACCTATAACTTTAATCCCACTAAACTCTTATATAATAAGGTGTTGTTTTCCAGAATTTCGAGAACTTATCCAATGCACCTTGTTAGTTAGATAGTTTGGTAGTGTGGTAGTTTGTAAGTTAATCCAAATGAAATCAAGTGAACCCAAGTGCACCCAAATGAAAATAAATGCATTCAAGTGGAAACAAGTGAACACAAATGCACACTAAAGTCTACGTGTATCCTAGCGAATAGCTCGTATTTCATTTGTGTTCACTTGTGTGCATTTGGTTTAATTTGGGTGCACTTTCACTATCAAACTACTTAATCCTATTCTTCAAATCATCCGCACCGGTCTTTCTGTCTTTGGCTTTGATATTCTGGTTACCGAAATTGTAGCTTAGGTTGACACGGAACTGGCGTGACTCCCATCCGCCCGCAGCGTCCATTAGAAGTCCACCGTAGTCAGAAACACCTCTCCATCTTGACGACCAGAACACATCACCCATTGAGATTCTCACTATCAATTTCTCGTTTAAGAATGTCTTTTTCATTCCCAAATCCAAGCTCCACATTGGTTCATTCTTAAAGGTTCCTCCCCACATTCCCGGGCCAGCATACCATCCACTTACTTCGAAACCTAAAGTTTTGGTTGCGGTGAAGGAGTTATTCATGTAGAAATTATACCCCAAACGTCGAATATCAATAACCAAATTATTTCCAAAGTCAGCTTTGTTGTGTATTTGAGTTACGTTGATATTCACATATCCATTCCACCATTTCTTAATTGGAATTGGGCTACCCAAATTGAAACTAAAATATTCCTGATAACCCAAGTTTTTCGGACTAATAAAAGATCTTGAAACCTCTGTTGTATCGGTAATTTCAGTAAAGAAATCATTGGTGCGTGCATACGATAAGGTAGTATTGATCATATACATATATGTATGTGTCAATTCAATACTATTGGTAAACTGAGGACGAAGATTGACATTACCTTTCGAGTAACTCAATTCATCCAAACGGTATTCGAAAGGATTCAAATCTTGGTAGCTCGGACGATCAATACGTCGGCTAAAGGTCAAGTTGAATGAGTTCTTTTCATTCTTGGTATAGGTAATAGCCGCCGAAGGGAAATACTCAATATAATCTCTATCAATTTTTTCATAATCACTAGCAGTGAAAGCCAATAATTCCCCGCGGCTCTTTGTCTGCTCAGCGCGCAATCCAGTTTGAATAGAAAACTTGCCAAACATTCTGTTGAAATTCACATAAACTGCATTGATATTTTCTTTGTAGTCAAATGTGTTCGAACGCGTGGTGTCAATTGTAGAGACATCATCTACCACATTGAAGAAATCAAGTCCGTTCTTGGTTTGTACCAATGATGATTTAAAGCCAAGTCCTAATTTTCCTTTCAAAAAATCTTGCTCATAATCTGCCTTCAAAGTCAGTAGATCGATGAGAGTAGTCGTATTATTTTTAAAATTACTTTCATACAAAACCACGTTTTCTGAGGTGTTGTAATAAGTATTAGGTTGATAGTTATTACTGAAAAAATCAAACACCCCATAGTCCAAATCGACATTCAATTCGTGTCCAGTAGTATCTGCAAAATGGTAGTTCATGTTTGCAGCGATATTATCGCGACGTCCTGTGTTTGTTGATTTCGCGATGAGCACTCGATTGTTTCCTGGTTCTATATCAGTAATCACTGTTCGGGTGTCACCATACCAATTGTTTTCACTCGCTTGTCCGTTGACCATAACGCCAATCGAACTTTTACTATTGATGAAATAATCCACACCGCCTTTGTAATTGTGCTTCAGACCATCAGAAGAATTATTCGAAAACTGATCATAGAAAGAACCATTTTGCTTTCTTTCAAAGTCCATGTAACTCCATGTTTTACCCCAGTTATTTCCATAGTTACCGTAAACATTCCACTTCTCAGTGCGGTGATTCAGAGTCAAACTACTGTTGTATTTAGAATAACGTTGCACTCCATATCCAAGAGAGAGCGTACCGTTTGTACCGACATTTTTATTTTTCTTTAAACGAATATTGATAATACCTGCATTGCCCGCTGCATCGTATTTTGCTGATGGATTGGTGATGATTTCGATGCTTTCAATATTACTACTTTG